>JBDLKA010000097.1:0-12409 GCA_039714075.1 Candidatus Krumholzibacteriota bacterium
AGGAACACCTTACCGGGTGTCGTATCTGTATGGCCGCCTATGTCGATGCCGTCCAGTTGCGCCATCACTGGCGGCACAAGGCAGCCGAACCGCCGCCGGCCTCGGCCGATTCTAAAAAACGGCGCAGCCCCCAGGTCCGACTTTGGCTCCTGGCTGCCTGTATTCCCCTTCTGATCATTGCCGGGGCCTGGTTTTTCCTGCCGGAACCGGATACCGACCTGGAAAATTTGGACCCCGCGTTCGGCCAGGTTGCCGTGGCGGTGGCGGCGGCGTCCCATGAGGGCATGATCCCGCCAGGAACTGCAGGAGCCGAGTGGAATCGGGGCAGTACCGTTTATCGATCCGGAGAAAACCACTCCACCGAACTGTCTGAAGCTCTGCTGGTCCTCCACGATTTACCGGAGGAAGATTACCCCCCGTCCCTGCTGTACCTGAAAGTGGCGGGCCATTTGGCCAATGACGACCTGCAAATGGCCCGGATTCTGGTTAATAATGAAATTGGCCTGGATACGGATGATCCGAACATCCTGCTATTGAAGGGTGTGGTGGAATACCTGGAAGGAAATCTGGCTGAAAGCGAAAAGTTCCTGAATAAGTCCCTGGCCATTCAGCCCAAAAGCCACGAAGCCCGCTTCAACCTTGCCTTGTTGCTGGCCGAAACCAACCACCCCGATGAGGCCCGGGAAATCTTCGAGGATCTCGTCCTTCTGGAGGCCTACCCCCTCCTCCACAACCGCGCCAGGTTGGAATTGGACCAGCTCGACAATTAGCCTTCATCCCACCCGAAATCATTCCGACGCGAGATCCGATTCCTTTTGGATTTCCGCGACCCGCCGGTCCAGCGAATCCGCCACCGCGTCCTTGCCCAACTCCCTCAGCACCTCGGAATAATCGGGCAGAATCTCCGCCAGATCCGGATGCCGCGTCCCGTTCGCCTTCTCCTGTATGGCCACGGCCCTCTCGAAAAGGGGCTCGGCCTCTTCGGGATGCCCCCGTTTATGGGCCAACAGGGCCATGTCGCGCAGGGTCCAGGCATAGTCGGGATGTTCCTCCCCGAACGCGCCCCTTCTTATCTCCAGAGCACGCGCATACAGGGCTTCCGCTTCATCGTAATGTCCCCGCGACCTTTCCAGGTTGCCCATGTTGTTCAGCGTCTGACCGACATCGGGATGCTCCGGGCCCAGCACCTTTTCCCGGATCTCCAGAGCCCGGCGGAACAGGGGATCGGCCTCATCAAGTTGCTCCTGCTCCTGGTGGCAAAGGGCCAGGTTGTTCAACGCCTGGGCCAGGCGGGGATGATCCGGCCCCAGAACCCTCTGGTAAATCTCGGCGGCCTCCCGGTAGATCGGTTCGGCATCGGCGAACCGGTCCTGTTGGTGATAGAGCAGGGCGAGATTGTTCTTCCCCTTCGCCACGTCGGAATGGTTCGTACCGTACGCCTTTTCCCACAGACCCAGGGCCTGCTTGTACAAACGCTCGGCTTCCCCGTAGTTGCCCCGGTTCCAGTTGAGGATCGCCAGGCTGTTATAGCTGCGGGCGACCTCCGGATCGTCGGGACCCAACGCGACCATCCGAATGGCCAGGGCCCTGTTGTAGAGAGGTTCGGCCAGATCGTACTTGCCCTTCCTCCGGTAGACGCTGGCCAGTTCGTTGATGCTCAGCGCCAGCTTCAGGTTGTCCGCCTGATCCCCGTGCCGGTCCATCACCGCCAGGGCTTCGGTCAGCATCGTCTCGGCGTCGTCGTACCGTCCCTTGTCGATATAGAGATCCCCCAGATCGGCGAGCATGCCCGCGGAAACGACATCATCCTCGCCGCTGGCGCTGCGCCGTAGTTCGAGGGCCGATTCCAGCTGTGGCGCGGCCTCCTCGTACAACCCGAGGTTCTGATAGACCTTGCCGATGGTATTCATCAGCCGGGACTGGGTCATGGGCTCGCCGGCCAACTCGTCGGCGACCCGCAGCGATCCCTGGTCCAGGATTTCCCGCGCGGTGATGGTATTGCCCTTGGCCTGATCCGGGTCGGACACCTCGAAGATATCGACCAGGAAATCCGAGACCTTCCGCGCCGTTTCCGCCTCCTGCAAGGCGTGCTTTTCGGCCCTGATCGCCCGCACCAGCCCGGTGGTCGTCCCGGCGATTCCCAGCAGGATGGCCGCCAGACCGATGGATGCGGCCACCACTCCGGACCTGTGCCGGCGAATGAACTTCTTGACCTTATAGGCCCCGCTCGGTGGCCCCGCACTGACCGGTTCGAAGTTGAGATGCCGCTTGATGTCCTGGCTGAACCCCTTGACCGTTTCGTAGCGCCGGGTCCGATCCTTTTCCAGAGCCTTCATGGTGATCCAATCCAGATCACCGCGAAGTTTCTTGCCCAGGGCCGCCGGTTCGATCTTCCGGTCGCCCGCCACCTTGACCAGGGTCTCCCGGGAAGCGATCAGGGTCTTGGCCCGCGTGCTCGGTTTTGGCGCTTCGTCCTCACGGATGATCCGCAGGACCTCGTAGAACCCCTTTTCCTTCAACTCCTCGGAGGGGAACGGCAATTGTCCAACCAGAAGTTCGTAAAGCACGACGCCCAGGGCGTAGACATCCGTCCGGGTATCGATCCCCATGGCCGTCATGTCCGTCTGTTCCGGACTCATGTATTCGGGGGTGCCGACAAGCTGGCCCGCGCTGGTGGTCATCGTGTTGTCGAACATGGAGGTATCCATGGCCTTGGCCACGCCGAAATCGATGATCTTGGGCACATGATGCCCGTCGATCTGTCCGACCAGGACGTTGGATGGCTTGAGGTCGCGATGGATGATGGCCTTCTGGTGGGCGTGCTGGACCCCTTCGCAGACCAGGATGAACAGCTCCAGACGCTCACGGAGCGAAAGTTTGTGCTCGTCGCAGTATTTGTTGATGGGAATGCCCTCGACGTATTCCATCACGAAGTAGGGGCGGCCGGCCTCGGTGGCGCCGGCGTCGAACACCTTGGCGATGGCCGGATGATCCATCATGGCCAGGGCCTGGCGTTCGGACGCGAAGCGGGCGACGAATTCCTTCGTATCCATGCCCCGCTTGACCATCTTCAGGGCGACGCGCCGCTTGATGGGTTCTAGCTGCTCCGCCTCGTAGACCAATCCCATGCCGCCTTCGCCGATCTCCTTGACCAGACGATAGGGGCCGATCTGCTCGGCACCCGGCGACCCCTCGGAGGTGTCCTGGTCCCCGGCCGGCTGGGTTTCGGCCTGGCCGAAGCCGATCGTCCGCAGCGGATCTTCCTCGGGATTGATGTCGAAGGTCTTGTCGTCGGACATGCGTCTCCATCCAGCCGGATCAACGGCGGGAAAAAAAGCACGGGGGCAGGAAATCTGAATCGATCCTGTTGGGGTACAGAGTACTTGATCCGCCGGATTTGTCGAGGATATGTCGATTCGGCCTTTGGCCTGGTCATAAAACAGCCGGCGGACCTATCCCGCCGGCTGATTGATCATTGCCGGGCTAAAGCCCCGGATCCTGGATCGCGATCTTGTTCGCGCCGCCTTTCCTGAGTGCCTGCAGGACCTGCACGAACGCCCCGTAGTGCGTGTCCTTGTCCGTGTGGAGCGTCACGACCAGTTTGGGTTCCTTGGCCATTTTCCTGGCGATCACTTTGGGCAGATCCGCGCCGTCCACCTGCCGGTCGTTCACCGTCAGTACACCCGCGCCGTCTACTTTCACCGGCAGTATCAGCTCCTTCGGCATCTTCTCCAGCTTTTTGCGGGCCTTTTCCGGCGGCAGCACCATGGGCACCGCCTCGCCCAGTTCACCCGTGTAGATGACCTTCAACAAACCCATTTCCTTGAGCTGGGCCTGCATGGCCTGCACCTTGCCCATGGTCACGCCGCCGTCACTGTCGATCTGTATGACGACCTTGCCGCCCTTGGTCTGCATGGCCTTCTTGACGGCATCGCTGAATTGATCCTTGGCGACCGGTTCCCCGTTGACGGTCAGGCCCTTCGCCGTCACCCCGACGTGGACCGAGGGCGGCGGAGGCGGCGGGGCGTCCGCGGGAACAGGCTCGCCGGCCTTCACGACTTTTTCGGGCTGGGCGGGTGGCGCCTTGGCAACGGGTTGGGCAACGGGAGCCGGCTTCCTGGGCGGGGGCGGCGGCGTATCGCCATACACCAGCGACAGGGGCACGATCGCCAGCAACAGCGCCGCCACCACCAGGGTCAACCTCATCTTCGATACGGGATTCATGATTCCCTCCTTCACCTGATAGGTCACGCGTTTCATCAGTTCACAGCGGCGGCGCATCAGCGTCGAAGCCGATTCGGCCATGGGCCGGGGTTCGAGCACGGTCTCGGCGAGATCCACCAGAAACCGCGAGTAGGCCAGTCGCAGGCGCGGATCGTCACCCACCGACATGTCGTCGCACGCCATTTCACGCCACACCCGCAACCGGCCGATCAGCAGATAAACCAGGGGATGGAAAAAGAAGACCGCCTGCACGATCACCTCGATCGGCTGCACGAGATTGTCCCGGCGCCGGATATGGGCCAGTTCGTGCCTGAGAACGGCGGCCCGATCGTCCCGGGACCACCGGTTCCAGGCTGCGGGCACCATGATGCGGCGATGGAACCATCCCATGGTCAGGGGGACCGCGATCCGCTTGTTGCGGCGGATGTCCAACCGCAGGTCGCGCATCTGCACCGGAATTTCCTCGGGATCAACCGGCGTGGACCGGCGCAATTCGACGTACAACTGGACCGACTGGAGCAGTGACCAGCCAAGGCGGGCGGCCACGATACTGGCCCAGGCCAGCATAAGGACGGCGGCCAGGCCCAGCCCGCCGGTCAGGCCGTTCACGATTTCACCGTTGGGAACCGTACCTGCGGCGAAGGGGAACAACAGGGGCGCCACGGGTTCGGCCAGCGTTTCCGACGCACCGGAACCGAACCAGCCGGTGGACACGAAGGGCGGCACCGCCAGTTTGACCACGCCCACCGTGGCCACGGCCGCCAGGACCCGCGCCGATCCCCGCCGCACCAGATAAAGAGCCGCCAGGACCAGCAGCAGGAAAAGGGAATTCTGGATCACCGCGGACAGGAACCAGGTCCCCCAGGCAACACCCCATTCGTTCAGCGTGGAGATCATGACTTGCCCCCCTTCAACTCGGCTTCCCGCTGCCGGATGAGCTTCTTGATTTCCGCGAGATCCTCCAGGTCAACGTCATCCAGCGACATGAGGGAGTTGGCCACGGCCGGAATCGAACCGCCGAAGATCCGCGCCACCAGGCGCGAGGTCTCCTGACGGGTGCTCTCTTCCCGGGTCTTCGTGGGGACGTAAAAACCGACAAGACCGATTTTTTTCCGTACGAGCAGTTTCTTCTTCACCAGGGTGTTCATGACCGTCTGCACCGTGGTGTAGGCTTTTTCCCCGCCGGGATAGAGATGCTCCAGCACCTCCCGCACGGTCACGGCCTCCTCGTGGGCCCAGACCGCCTGCATGATTTCCCACTCGGCCGGGGTCAGCTTGGCTTTTTCGGACATATCCCCTCCTGCTTCATTCGGATTTCTACTATATTTCTAGTAACTCTACGTAAAACACAGTACGAAGTCAAGGCCGGAAGGTTTCAAAAATTTTCGACCGCCCTTGACGATCGCCCGCCGAACCCGAATACTGTCCCCCACTAAAAAATTTCGCGCACGTTCCGACCGTCGAAAGGAAGACTCCATGTCCAAGCATATCGATGTCCTGCTTCTGCTCGCCCTGCCCGCCAGCGGCAAATCCGAGGCCCGCCGCTACCTGGCCAGCCTCAGCCCCGAGCAATGCCACGAGCAGTTCGGCATCGGGCACACGGTGCAGCTCGACGATTTTCCCTACGTACACATCATGCGCCGGGTCAGCGACGAGTTGACCGAACGCGGACACCCCGGGGCGTTTTTCGTTTCCCCCGCGCTGCCCTTCCGCAATCCCGTCGACTGGCTGACGCTGATCGAGCTGATCAACGAGGATTACGACGACCTGGTGGCCGGCAACAAGCCCGCGCCCGATTCGGCGGCCCTGTGGTTGTTCGACCGGATCGACGCGGCCCGCATCCGCGCCGGCGGCGAAGCGATCATCGGCACCCTGCCCGAGGATTTGCGCAAGGAGATCGCCGGCCCCATCGAGGACGAGGCCCGCAAGCTGCTGGACGACAAGGTGGCCGAGGTGCCCGACAACCTCGAAGGCAAGACCGTGGTCATCGAGTTCGCCCGGGGCTGCGCCGACGGCCAGACCATGCCCATCCCCCACCCCTATGGCTACGCCGGCAGCCTGGGCCAGTTGAGCCCCGCCATTCTCGAGCGGTCGAGCATCCTCTACATCTGGGTCACGCCCGAGGAATCCCGCCGCAAGAACGCCGCGCGCACCGACCCCGACGATCCGGGCAGCATCCTGCACCACGGCGTGCCGCTGGCGGTCATGTACGGGGATTACGGCTGTGACGACATGGAACACCTGCTGGGCACGTCAGGCAAAGCCGACACCGTGCAGGTGGACAAGAAGGGCACATCCTACTTCCTGCCCCTGGGCCGGTTCGACAACCGGGTGGACAAGACGTCGTTCATCCGGGAAGACGAGGACAAGTGGGCCGATGCGGACGTGAAGGCCTTGCAGGACGGAATGCGCGAGGCCTTCGATCGCCTCATGCACGGGTTGGAGGGCTGAACCGACTCCGTCAATATCCCGGAGTCACCCCTGATTCCGGAGACCAAACCGAACGGGCGCCGCTTCCGGTGGGAAGCGGCGCCCTGTTCATTTCGCGGAGGTCGGTCTCCTACTGGAAATCCGCCCGCCTTCCGACCTCCTCCAGCCAGTATTCGGAGTAGCCGTCCCCGACGACCACTCCCCCGTCGTAGTAGTTCTCTTCGTTGGACCCGTTGAACAACCCGATCCCGGGGCAGAAGTACATGATTTCCTGACCCTCGACCAGCAGTTCCTCGCCCTGCTGGTCCAGGGTGACCTGCCGGTTGATTTCCACGTTGACCACGTTTTCCAGGACCAGGAAGGTCCCCGAAAACCCGTCGTCGCTCCACCAGCGGTAATCCTGGTCCCGCGCCACGACCGTCCCCTCGTAGCTGAAATAGGCTGTCTCCTGACCCCTGGTCATTACGGCGGTGCCGGTCCAGGTACCGGGCTGATCGGCAGGCAGGAGGGGCACGCCCGGATCGAAACGGGTGGTTGCGCTTCCGTCGACGAACCCGTCCAGGATGATTTCCCCGTCGGCCGGTTTCCGCATCAGCCAGTTGTCGGCCAGCTCGGTGAAGCCGGACTCGGTTTCATGGTAGACAAGGCGTTTGAAGGAACTGCCGGTTCCCTTGTCGAAGACCACCAGGCCCGGTCCCGAGTAGTCCCAGGACCCTCCCTGGTCGGAGCCTTCATCCACCATGCCGAAGATCAGCGCCAGGTCCGGTTCCACGGGGAAGAGATCCGGCTCGCCCTCGATAGTGAACCGCAGGGTCTGGGGGTCGGCGTTGTAGTTGTACGACCAATCCCGAATGGTTTCTGTGTCGAACACCGCGAACAAATCCACCCCGGCGGGCAGGGGGCCGCCCAGATACAGGGTCATCTCGTCGGTGGCGTCGTTCCACACCGGATCGCCGAGGCCGTTCAGGATGAAGAATCCGGACAGGGTGTCGGGCACCACCGACGCCGGATCGACCGACTCGCTGAACGTCACCACGACCCGGTCGATGTCCCGCGAGGCGGTGCTGCCGTTGGCGGGTTCGGTAGCGAGGATCGTGGGCGGAACATCATCCACAGCGGCTGAAGTCGTGAACTCCAGGTGCACCGGCGCCGACAGGTTGACCCCGCCCTGGGTCTGCGCAGCGGTGCTGATGTCCAGGGTATAGGTGGTCGCGGGATCCAGGGGGAACGTGGGAAAGATGACCACGCGCGAAAAGTCCACGTCCAGGGTTCCGAAACGGCACTCGGGATTGGCCGCTCCGTCGCTGAGGATCGTCGCGCCATTCAAGCTCGACAGATCCATGGGATGGGAAAAGCGGAACAGGACCCTCACGTTGCAGGGAACCTCCGCAGCGTCGGCGTGCAGGTCGTATTCCATCATGACCGGTTCGCCGCTGGTCGTGAAGAAGATGGTGGAGAATTCCTGGGGCAGGGCGTTGCCCGCGACGTCCTGGAGACCCGTGCCCACCGACAGGGTCACCTTCTCCGCTTCGGACAGGCCCGAGACCGAGACGACCAGCAAGGTGTTTTCCTCTACCCAGGTCAACCCGTCGATCGTGCCGGCGGAAAGCTGCACGTTGCCCGCGGCCGTTTCCGTGGCCATGGGCTCGGAGAAGCGGACATTCACCTCGGCAGCCAGGGGTATGTTGATGGCCCAGATCCCGGGCTCGAATTCAGCAACAATGGGGGCGATCGTATCCCCGGGGCCTGCCGGTCCCGGGGTCACCGGGTCGTCATCGCTGCTGCAGGCGTTCAGCAGGAGACCACCGGCCATGGTCAGAAGCAGGAATGTCATCCACCGGGTGCGCCGACTCGAATGCGTCATGAAGAATCCTCCCTGATGATAAAACGAAAACATGATCCTCCCCCGATCATCTCCGCTGTTTTCCCGTGGATCAACAGAATTTTGATATTCAAATATCGGAAATACAGGATAAACCAAGTTCTGGATTACCAACCAATAACAGGCCTCCGCATCTCTCATCACCCGCGGAATAATCCAACCTCTCATTAGTTGGTTGATCCCCCATGGGAAAACAAGTTAGAATAGGACCGGATCAGTCTTAATGGGGAATTCACACTGAACGGGGGATAACATGAAATTCGGACTTCGGCTCTTCATCCTTTGCATTTTGACGGCTACGGTGATCTGGGGCATGTGTGGGTGTGACGACGACAATCCCGTGTGCCCGACATGCCCGGATGAGCAGGAGATGGAGGTCACCCACATCCAGCTCGTGGCCGGTCCCGTCACCGACATCCAGGAGTCCACGGCGTACGAGTTCGATCTCGTCGGATTGATTCCCCCCGCCCCCTACATGAATGGGGTCCTGTTCATTCGCCAAACCAACGCCAACTTCAACAACGAGGGCGAGACCATTCACGTCGACATCGACGGCATCTCTTTCGGAGCTCATCACTTCGCCACGGACAACCAGTCCATCCTGCGGTCCCTGATGATCCCGATCACCCTCAGCTACACCGACCTTTTCTACATCGCCGACAACGTCCGGGCAAAGGTCACGCTGACGACGTCGGTGGAGGTCATAGACCAGACTCCCGAAGGCAACGAAAGTTCCCTGGATATCTGGCTTGATTACGACGGGTTGGTGCCGGCCGGTGGGAACTAGGGAGGGATAATCGTTCGGGGAGGGGAACCACCATCCGCGGTCACCCCTCCCCTATTTCTTGAACCTGCCTTTACGGCCCCTAGAACCTGTTCCACAGCATCTGGTTGGTCACCTCATGGTGGAACATGATCTCGGCCCTTTTGATCCGCCCCCCCATCTCCCGCGGACAGCGGTGGGCGCTGGCCTCCTTCAGGTCGTGGAACCTGGCGTGAGGCCGTTCACCCAGCAGTTCCTTGGCCCAGGCGCTACGCCGGTAGCTGGTCATCGCGTCGTAAATGTTGCCCGGCAGCAACCGCTTGCGCACCCGCTTGGGTTTGGGCGCCTTCGGATCCGGGGCGGGACCTTCCATACCTGTGCGCAGCAGGGCGAAAAAGAGCATATACGGGTTCACGTCCGGACCCACCGAACGGACCTCGATGCGCTGGCCGGATTTGCCCGCCAGGGGAATGCGGACCATGCTGCTGCGGTCGATCGCGCTGACGCCGATCTCGTTGGGAGCTTCGAACTGTGGATCCAGGCGCCGGTAGGCGTTCACGCTGGCGTTCAGAACCAGGCACAGGTCCTCGGCGTTGTGCAGGATGCGGTTCGTGAAATCCCAACCCGCTTTCGACAGGCGGTGCTCCCCTTTTTCATCCCAGAACAGGTTCGTGCCGTTCTTGGCCAGGCTCATGTTGGTGTGCATGCCGCTGCCGTTGACCCCGGTTAGCGGCTTGGGCAGGAAACTGGCAGTCATGCCCATGGTCTGGGCCACCTGGCGACACAGCAGCTTGTAGAGCTGGATGCGGTCGGCGGCGACCAGCGCCGGCGCGAAACGGTAGTTCATCTCGAACTGCGAGGGACCGACTTCGGGATGGTCCTTCTCGTTCTGGAAACCCATGGCCCGCTGTACCTCGGCCGAGGCGTCGATGAACTGGCGCAGCGGATCCTGGGGCAGGCTGTGGTAGTAACCGCCGGTGGAGATCAGTTCGAATTCGCCGGTGCGGTAGTATTTTCGTTCGGCATCCTGGTTGGCGAACAGGAAACCCTCGGTCTCGGCCGAGATGTTGGCCGTGATGCCCTGCTCGGCATGCAGCTTCTCGGTGTAGTGGAACAGGCGGCCGCGGAAATCGGCCTCGTAGGGTTGGTGGTCCTGGCCCAGCACGTGGCCGAACACCAGCACCTTGCCGGGACCGAAGATGTCGGCCGGCATCCAGTAGAAGGCGCGCCAGTCGACGCCCAGCCGCAGGTCGCTCTCGGCGATGCGCGAGAATCCGTTGATGGACGACCCGTCGAACGTCAGCTGCTCCGCGTTCAGCAGGTACTTCTTGTCGTAGTCCAGCATGTGCAGCCGACCCTCGAGATCGCTGAACGCGACAGTGACGGCCTTGATCCCCTTTTCCTTCTCAAGATAGGCCCGGCGCTCGGCCTCGACCTTCTCCATCGGCGCCCACTGTTCCTGGTAGGCCAGGGACTGGAGGTTGTACTCTTCGAGCTGCTCGTAGGGAATCTCGAGGAATTCGCGCAGATGGGTCTTGGTCCGGTAATTCATGACCTGTCACTTGCTCCTGGCCTGGGGAAAGACTGATGCAACTCGGACATTATAACACTTATTTGTGTCGAAGTTAAGCTTATTTTGGTCGCAAATAAGGTATTTTTTAATATTTTTAGGCTATTTATTGTTATTATAGGGATTTTTAGATAATTTCAAGACAGGAAACGAACCCAGATCCACAACAACCCGAACCCAACCAGGAAGACGATTCCGGTCCAACTGAGCACCGACAGACCCCGCCCGGGCCGCTTCCCCGGCGGCACGTTTCCGCCTTGCACGACCGAAAAATTGAGCACAGCAACCAGGGGGGCGGTCAGAAACGCCAGGACCGTCGCGATATCCACCAGGGCCCACATCCCACCCATGAAAAACCCGATGATCGCCACGGCCAGAATCAGTAACAGGACCATGAAAACCAAGGTCGTCCGGGGATCGGGTTTCGACTCGGGGCGGAACAAAAGCCCAAAACCGGCCGCCAGGGTGCGCGCATATCCGTCCATCACCGTTATCGTGGTCGAGAACATGGTGATGAAGGCCACCAGGGAAATGATCCAACGACTCCACCCGCCCAGCGTACCGGTGTACATGTCGACCAGTTGACGGGAAAAGGCGAGGCCGGACGGGGAAAATTCCGCGCCGGTGCCGAACATGACCAGGGCCCCGAAGCTGACGAAGGAGAACGCCAGCACCACCGTGGCGGCATATCCGATATTGAAGTCCAGAAGAGCCTGGGCCAGAGTAGGCGGCTCGGGGTCGTTCTTGTGTTTGGCAAGGATCCACAGGGAGGACCAGGCCCCGATATCGAGCGGGGCGGGCATCCACCCCATCAAGGCCAGCAGGAAGGTCAAGCCTCCCGCCGACCAGACCGAAGGATGAACAAAATCCGGATCTCCCGCGGGTCCGTGGAATGCCGCAACCCCGACGGCCGTCAAGGTCAGAGCCCCCAGGGCCAGGACCATGACCTTCATCACGCCGTCGAGCAGACGGTAGTGCCCCGCCGCCAGCATGACCAAGATTACAACCAAAAGAACCAGGCTGAGCATCGTCAGCGACATGTCCAGGCCGAGCAGCGTCCCTGCCAGCCCCGCGGTGACCACCGTGACGGCCGCCATGGCGATGAAGGAACTGATCACAACCACGCCCATGAACAGGGCCAGCGCCCAGGTTCCCAGGCGCCGGTAACCCTGCAGCAGGCTTTCCCCCGTGGCCGCCGTGTACCGGTGCGCATATTGGAAGAAGGGATACTTGAACAGCAGCACCAGGACCACGGCCCACAGCAGGTCGAATCCGTAACCCGCGCCGGCGCGGGTGGACTGCACCAGATGGGACACGCCGATGGCGGCGCCGGCAAACAGAATGCCCGGCCCGACCGCATGCAGCTTTTGTCGCCAACGTGGGGAAATCAAAGTCCGGCGCTCCGGTCCGGGGCCGACGGATTCTCGAACACGGTCCGCATTTCTCCGGTCATGGGCACCGCGCGCCCGGTCCGCGTATCGACCACGGCAAAGGTCACATCGGCGTCCGCCACCAGTTTGCCGTTGGTTTGATTATGGAC
>JBDLKA010000098.1:0-12308 GCA_039714075.1 Candidatus Krumholzibacteriota bacterium
GTCGACATCACGACTCCGGCTTTTCCGACAAATGTTGCCGTGGCAGGCGGATTTTCCGTCAACGGTTCGGTGGTTGCGATTACGTCATCGGGCCTGTGCGTGGTCGCGGGCGAGGATCTGGGGGTCGTACCTCTCCAGTGCGGAAATTGAGCCGCCGGGGGCCGTTCCGTCTTTCCGACCCTCAAACCAGATCCACAATGGACCCGAAATCCGGGTCGAAAAGCCGCTTGTAGATCCGGATGGCGTAACCATCGGTCATGCCTGCCAGGTAGTCGCAGATGATGCGGGCGCGGGTGTTCAGGTCGTCACCGGCCTGGGACATTTCCTCTTCGAAATCACGGGACAACAAGGCTCCGTCTGAAGGCGTGCCTTGTAGATATTTTTCCTGGAGGGCGCCGAACAGACGTTCGAGCATGAAGCCGCCCTTGTGCTCCAGCTGGCAGACCTGGGGCGACTGGAACACCATGTTCCTGGCCAAGCGTGCGTAGAGTTTCTGTTCCTTTACCGTATCCGGATCCACGACCATGCCGAACTTGTAGCGATTGGTCCGGTCGCTCATGAAATTTTCCCGCTCGACCAGGGAACAGGCCTCGACGAAGGTGCCGATCTTGCGGTTCATCGACCGGTCCAGTTCGCCCGCGCCGATGACCTGGATCAACTCCTCGATGATGCGACTTTCCCCGGCGTCCAGGTTCTGGTCGGCGGCCCAGCGGCTGACCCTGTCCATGGTCACGAAACCGGCGTGGGCGCTGTCCACCAAGTCGTTCAGGGAGTAGGCGGTGTCATCGGCCCAGTCCATGATCTGGCATTCCAGACTGCGGAAGCCGTTGAGTTTTTTCCCGGGCGTCAGATCCGCGGGGAACGAGGCGCCGTCGAAAACGAAATCCAGGAATTTCTGCTGGTCGTCGAATATGAAATGTTTCTTCGGGTCGTCCCACTGGCTGAACAGGGTCTTGTATTTCAGGACGCCGTCCATGAAGGCGCGGGTCGGGTTCATGCCGCGCCGGCTGCGTCCGCTGGTGAAGATGATCTCGGTGATCAGCCGCAGCGTCTGGGCGTTGCCCTCGAATCCGCCGAAGGGTTTCATCAGGCGGTGCAGGGTGCTTTCCCCGGCGTGCCCGAAGGGAGGATGCCCGATGTCGTGGGCCAGGGCCGATGATTCGACCAGGGCGTTGTCGATGGAAAATCCATCGCCAAGGAGACCACCGGATTCGTTCAGGTAACGGGCAATGGAGCCCGCGATCTGGGCCACCTCGATGGAGTGGGTCAGGCGCGTGCGGTAGAAGTCGTATTCGCCGGACAGGAACACCTGGGTCTTGGCCTGCAGGCGGCGGAAGGCGGCGTTGTGGATCAGGCGGTCCCGGCCGCGCTGGAAGACGCTGCGGTAGTCCTGTTCGCGCGGATCGAGTTCCTCGCGATCGAAGTCGTTGTAGAATTCGTTGGTCATGAACGGTCTTCTTTCCGGGAGGAACGTTGGCGAACGGCTTCATAGAGAAGCACGGCCGCCGAGGTGGAAACATTCAGCGAGTCGCCGGTCCCGAGCATGGGGATGCCCACCGTCAGGTCGGCCCCGGTCAGCCAGGTGGCGCTCAGGCCGTCGTGTTCGGACCCCAGGATGATGGCCGTCGGACCGTCCAGCCCGATTTCATCCCAGCGATGGTCTGCCACCGGACTGGTGGCTACCGCGGCGATGGACCGGGAGCGTAGGAATTCCTGCACCGTTTCCGTGTCCGCGGCCACCGTCTGTACCGAAAAGAACGATCCGCGCGAGGCGCGCAGGACGTTGGGGTTGAACAGGTCCGTGCCGCCGCCGCAGACGATCACCGCGTCGGCGCCCGCCCCGTCCGCCACCCGAAGCACCGCGCCCAGGTTGCCCGGTTTTTCCACCGCCTCGAGCACCACCAGCAGCGGCGAGGACCGAAGCTCCAGCCCCGAAAGCTCCCGGGTCAGCTGGGGAGCCACCAGCAGCAGTCCTTCGGCCTGTTCCCGGTAGGAGATCTTGTCCATGACCGCTTCGTCGACCTTGATGATCTCCAGGCCGGGCACTTCCAGCAGGCGATCCAGCAGCTCCTTGTGCTCGGTGGCGATGCGGCCGGGACAGAAAAACAGGGTCTGCAACGGGTAGCCCGCGTCCAGGGCCCGGGAGATGACGAGGGGCTCCTCGATCAGGGTCAATCGCAGGCGGTCCCGTTCACGCCGTGAACGCAACCGGACCAGCTCCTTGACGCGGTCGTTCTGCAGGCTGGTGATGGTCAGGGGTTCGTCGGTCATGATTCCGTATCCCCGAACAGGGCTGATTTCCTGACTGCCTCAGGAACGGCTGCGATTTTCCGGCTATGGTAATCGAAACAGGCCATCCCGTTTTCGACCAGGGCGATTTCCCGGCCGTCGGCCGGGCGGCTGATCCGGTAGAAGATACGAAAACCGGTACGGGACGGCTCTCCTGCCGCCACCTCGAACAACAGGGAGTCGCCGGCGAAGGCTTCCGCCTGATAGACCACCGCGGTGTCGCCCATGATCAGGCTTACCCCGCCGAAATCCAGCTCGCTCATTCCCTGGTCGGCCAGAAAGGCCACCCGGGCTTCGTGAACCAGCGTCAGCAGACGGTCGTTGCCCAGATGTCCGCCGTAATTCAGGTCGGTGGTGCGAACGGTCAATTCGCAGGTGAAGGGGTAGGCGGCAAGCGGTTGCAGTTTCAGCCGGGGCATGATTGGGCTCCTGGATCGAGGTCGGTCATGTCCGCCCAATCTAGATCATGGCCCCGGTGCAGGGAAGGGTAAAAGGCCCCCCGGGGGGCCTTTCGGATCAGGAGCGCCGAAACCGCTGCAGGCCCAGGTAGGACAGGCTGCGCCACAGCCATTCCACCGGGCCGAAGCGGAAACGATCCAGCCACAGGGGCGACCACCACAGCTGCAAAACCCAGACGGCAACCATGATCCCCGCCTGCCCGATCCGGGGCACCGAACCGAACAGGGCCAGCCCGTATCCGTAGAAGATCAGCGAACACACCACGGTCTGCATCAGGTAGTTGGTCAGGGCCATGCGCCCCACCGCGGCCAGGCGGCGACGCAATTCCGGCAGGGCGCCGCTTTGGCACATCAGCATGACCAGGCCGATCCAGCCCAGGGCGGTGAAAAAACTGCCCACGTAATTGTACTGCCCCAGGATGAAGAACGAGGGGATGGGGTCCCAGCCGGTGGCGAAATTTCGGATGATGCCCAGCCCCGTCAGCGGGATTCCCAGCAGCAGGCCCAGCAGAATGAAGATCACGTAGGTTCGGCGGCGGGCCCGGGCCGAGAGCACGCCCCACTTGAACAAGGCCATGCCCAGCAGCATGGACCCGGCTCCGCGCCACACCATGTAGAAGGGAAAGACCGTGGCGTGCATGTAGGCGGAGTTGGGAACACGGACCCTCATCTGCGAGGTAAAGCCGCCGCGCATGTTTTCGATTTCCTCGGCGATTTCTTCAGCCGGCGGGATGAATCCCTCTTCGAACTGGGTGATAACTTCCTCGGGCCAGGCGCGGGAACTCCAGCCGGTCAGGCAGGAGAAGGACATCCCGATGATCAGGAAAGCCAGCCCCGCCAACACCAGCCGCCCCGGTCGGACGTTGCGGAACAGGAAAACGAACAGTCCGCACAGGGCGTAGCTGACCAGGATGTCGCCGGGCCACAACAGGTAGGCGTGGACCAGACCGATGACCAGCAGCCACCACATGCGCCGGTAGTGCAGGCCGGCGAAGCCGCGGCCGGCGGCCCGGGCGCGGTCGTTCATCAATACGATGCCTGCGCCGAAGAGCATGGAAAAAATGGTGATGAATTTGCTGCTGGCCAGCAGCTCGCCCAGGTGCCAGACGACGGCATTGACGCCCGTCAGGTCCCCGTACGCGGTGGGGAAGAAGTAGGCTGCGTCCGGCATGGCGAAGACCTGGATGTTCATTACCAGAATGCCCAGCAGGGCGAAGCCCCGCAGGGTGTCCAGGGCGTCGATTCTCTCTCCGCCCGCAACCGGTTTCAGGCGGGGATCGGGGTTGTCCATGACTCCTCCGGGTTTCAGCCCACCAGCACCCCGGCAATGGTCGCGGTCAACCAAGAGGCCAACGCCCCGCCGAACATGGCCTTCAGGCCGAGGGCGGCCACGTCGGCCCGGCGGGAGGGCATGATCGTGCCGATGCCTCCGATCTGGATGGCGATGCTGGAAAAGTTGGCGAAGCCGCACAGTGCGTAGGTGCCGATCACGACGCTGCGGGGCGACAAGGCGCCGCTGTCACGCGCGGTAACCAGCTCGATGTAGCCCACGAATTCGTTGACCGCGATCTTGGTGCCCAGAAGGTTGCCGAAGGCGGCGGCCTCGCTCCAAGGCACGCCCATCACCCAGGCGATGGGGGAGAAGACCCAGCCGAAGATCTGCTGCAGCGACAGCCCCGCGAACCCCAGCCCGTAGTTCACCATGGCCACCAGGGCGATGAAGGCCAGCAGCATGGCGCCGATGTTGGCAGCCAGCCGAAGGCCCACGCCCGCCCCGCCGGCCGCGGCGTCCAGCACGTTGGCGTATTCGCGCGGCACATCGAGGGTGACGGTGCCGCGGGTGGGGGAATCCTCGGTTTCGGGATACATGATCTTGGCCACGACCAGGGCCGCCGGCGCCGACATCACGCTGGCGGCCAGCAGATGCCCGGCATCGACCCCGAAGCGCACGTAGGCGGCCATCACGCCGCCGGCGACCGTGGCGAAGCCGCCGACCATGATGGCCATCAGTTCGCTTTGGGTCATCGTCGGCAGGTAGGGGCGGATCACCAGGGGCGCCTCGGTCTGGCCCACGAACACGTTGGCGGCGCAGGAGAAACTTTCGCTGCCGCTGGTGCCCATGGTTTTGCGCATGACCCAGGCCATGCCGCGGATCAGCAGCTGCATGACGCCCAGGTGGTACAAAAGGGCCATCAGGCTGGAAAAGAAGATGATCGTCGGCAGGATGTGGATGACGAACACGGTGCCGATGGGCATGAGCTGGCCGGTGATCGAATCGGTCACCTGGATGTGGCCCGCCTCGGGATTGACGTGGGCCACCAGGTCTTCGCTGGTGCGGTAGAGGTTGCCCCACAGGAAGGAGGTTCCGGCATCGGTGAAGGCCAGAAGCCGGGTCACGAACACGCGGGCGCCGGAAAATACCGCCTGGCCCCAGGGGGTGCGCAACAGGAGCACGGCCAGGATGAGCTGCAGGCCCAGGCCCCAGCCCGCCACCCGCCAGGGGAAGCGCTTGCGGTTGTTGCTCAGGAGCCAGGCGATGAACAGCAACGCGAAGATACCCAGCAGGGAAATGAGATTGTCGAGCAAAGCGGCCTCCCATAGAGAAAAAGAGCGGATTTCCGCCGATTATTCCCGAATAACGACCATTTGGTCCACTACCAAATTGACAGTCGGGGGGTTGGCGGGTATTTTTCGGCCATGAAGGAACTGGATGGCAAACCACTCCCCCCTGTCATCATCGGGATTGCAGGCGGCTCGGGCTCCGGCAAGACGACGGTGGCCCATCGCGTGCGGGAAGCCTGCCCCGGAAAGACCATCCAGATCATCCATCACGATTCCTACTACCACGACAATTCCCACCTGACCCTGGAACAGCGGGCCGAGATCAACTACGACCATCCCAACGCCTTCGAGACCACCCTGCTGGTCGAGCATCTGCAGGAGCTCAGGGCGGGCAATTCGGTCCAGGTTCCCTGCTACGATTACGCCACGCACAGCCGGTTGGCCGAAACCGAACTGTGTGAAGCCGCGGACATCGTCTTCGTGGAAGGTATTCTCGTGCTGGAATCGGCCAGCCTGCGGGAGCTGATGGACATCCGCCTCTACGTCGACGTCGACGCCGACGAGCGTGTGCTGCGGCGCATGAAACGGGATATCCAGAGACGGGGACGGACCATGGAATCGGTCATGGACCAGTACCTGAACGTGGTGCGGCCGATGCATCTGCAGTTCGTGCTGCCGAGCAAACGGTACGCCCACCTGATCATCCCCGAGGGCGGTTTCAACAAGGTGGCCATCGATCTGATCGCCAACAAGATCCGGAACATCATCCGCGAGCGCGACCGGCTGCGGGCCCTGGGTCAGGAAATCGAGCAGGCCAAATCGGAATAGAAAAGACAGCCGGGACCGGCGCGGCCGATCCCGGGCACCATCAAACTGGAGGCGGACCGTGACCTTCGACGACCAGGAATACCTGCACCGTTACCCGTTCATCGACCGGATCCTGATTTCCTCGGAGGAAATCCAGCTGCGGGTCCGGCAGCTCGGAAACGAGATCAGCCGCGCCTATCAGGACAGCACGCCCATTTTCGTGTGCATCCTGAAGGGGGCCTATCCCTTCCTCGCCGACCTGACCCGCTGCGTTTCGATCGAACACGAAGTGGATTTCATGGCGGTTTCCAGCTATGACGGCGGCACCCAGAGCACCGGCGTGGTGAAGATCGAGAAGGATCTCAAGAGCAATATCACCGACCGCGACGTCATCCTGGTCGAGGACATCATCGACACCGGGTTGACCATCGCCCACCTGGTGGAACTGCTGGGCACGCGCAACCCGCGCAGCATCCGCGTGGCCAGCCTGCTGGACAAGAAGCCGGCCCGCCTCAAGGAAGTGCCCCTGCACTACGTCGGCTTCGAGATCCCCAAGGAGTTCGTGATCGGCTACGGGCTGGACTACGACGAGAAATACAGGAACCTGCCGTTCATCGGCATCATGAAGGCTTAGGACAGAATGAGCGAAGAGATCCAGCGAAAGTTCCGCGAGGCTTTGACTTTCGACGACGTCCTGCTGGTGCCGGGCTATTCCGAGGTCATCCCCGCGGACATCGACACGTCGACCAACCTGACGCAGTCCATCCGGCTGCAGATCCCGTTTTTGAGCGCCGCCATGGACACGGTGACCGAGGCCGAAATGGCCATCGCCCTGGCCCGCTCCGGCGGCATGGGCGTGGTGCACAAGAACATGTCGCCCAAGGACCAGGCGGTAAAGGTCGAGCGGGTCAAGCGTTCCGAATCGGGCATGATCACCAAGCCGATCACCCTGGGGCCGGACAAGAGCATCGACGAGGCCCTGGCCCTGATGAACCACTACAAGATCAGCGGCGTTCCCATTACCGAAGGCACCAAGCTGGTCGGTATCCTGACCAACCGCGATCTGCGTTTCGTCCGGAACACGCGCCAGCAGGTGCGCGAGGTGATGACCAGCGAAAACCTGGTCACCGTGCCCGAGGGCACCACGCTGGAAGACGCCGCCGAGATCCTGCACAAGCACCGCATCGAGAAACTGCTGGTCGTCAACTCGGGTGGCGAGTTGCGGGGGCTGATCACCGTCAAGGACATCCAGAAGAAGCTGGATTATCCCAATGCCTGCAAGGACGCCAAGGGGCGTCTGCGGGTGGCCGCGGCCGTGGGCGTCGGGCCGGATACCGTGCACCGGGCGGACCTGCTGCTCGACGCGGGGGCCGACCTGCTGGTGGTGGATACCGCCCACGGGCATAGCCGCAACGTCATCGACATGGTGCGCACCATCAAGGGCAACCATCCCGAGGCCCAGGTCCTGGCCGGGAACATCGCCACCGGAGCGGCGGCGGCAGCGCTGATCAAAGCGGGTGCCGATGCGGTGAAGGTCGGCATCGGGCCCGGTTCGATTTGCACCACCCGTGTTGTTGCCGGAGTGGGCGTGCCCCAGATCACCGCCATCATGGACGTGGCCGCGGTGGCCGGACCCGCGAGAATTCCCGTGGTGGCCGACGGTGGCATCCGCTACAGCGGCGATGTGGCCAAGGCCATCGCCGTGGGGGCGGACGTGGTCATGGCCGGTTCGCTGCTGGCGGGCACCGACGAATCGCCGGGCGAGAAGGTGCTGTACGAGGGCCGGGTCTACAAGACCTACCGCGGCATGGGCTCGCTGGGGGCCATGCAGCAGGGCAGCAAGGACCGCTATTTCCAGGGCGACGTGGCGGACATGGAAAAGCTGGTGCCCGAGGGCATCGAGGGCCGGGTGCCGTACAAAGGCAAGGTCCGCGATGTGCTTTACCAGATGGTTGGCGGGCTGCGCAGCGGAATGGGGTACTGCGGGTGTGGCGCCATTGCGGAGTTCCAGAAGAAGGCGGAACTGGTGCGGGCCACCAGTGCCGGGGTTGTGGAGGGGCATCCTCATGATATCCAGATTACCAAAGAGGCGCCCAATTACGGCAAGGGGAGTCGGTAGGCAGGCCTTGGCCCCAGGCGGACAGACGAAGGCCCCGTGGACGCTTAGGTTTCACATGCGCGTCCACGGGGCCTTCGTCTGTCCGCCTGGGGCCAAGGCCTGTCTACCGGTTCCTTTTGCCATAGTGGGTGAAGGTTAAGAGTGGGGGGTGGCGTTTGAGTCCCGCTTGGGGAGCCACTCTTCTTTCAGCGGAATAGTCGGGTTGAGACGCAGGCATTCATGGCCTGCTTTTTTCGTGCCTATAAGTGCCTGGGATTAAGGGGTTAGCGGGGGCGGGGATTCCGGGGAGCGGGCGTCTCGGGATCTTCGGTTAACAGCGGGGTCGAAATCTGGCTCCAAATTGATCTCGGAGTCTCAGATTTCGTGTGATAGCCTGATTTTGGTTAACAGGCAGGACTGCCTGTGGAAAATCAAGCACATGATACGTAAAGCGTATTTCAGTCTGTCCCTGCTTCTGTTGGACAGGCAGGCAAAGGTTAATTCAAGAAATCCGTTGTGCCAGTATCGTTTGCGTAAGGTCCACAATGACCACCTTCTAAATAGAGGCATGGTTCATCCCATCCCCATGCTGTGATAACAAACCCAAGCGGTTCTCCCCTGGGCCCAATACATAGATTGTAGCCCACCTGACCCGGCGACATAGCAACGGCGTTAAACATTGGTTCTGTGCGTTCCATGGTGAAGGGGTTGATCATAAGTTTCTTTCCCGGTAGATAAGGCACAATGCCGGAAGGGCCATATGGGGGAATCCCCCAGTCATCTATGTATTTCCAGATTATCTTCTCCAACTTGTAGGCCTGCCGAATGGTCTGTTGAATCAAGGCATCCTTGTTGGCACCGAGAGGATAATCCAGCCAATTACGGGATTTCTGATCGGGGCTGTCCAGTGTAGATTTGGATCCCCTGACGATTGATTCTCCAATTTGTACCTGGGCAGGATCCAATGCCGATTCCGGAGCCGTCGGGTTCGGTCCCGAACAAGCGGCCAGTCCGAGAATCGTTCCCAGAAATACGATCGAAAAGAGTCGGTTCATAATAATCCCCCTATATTGGCAAAAATTGGTTCTGGCAAAAAAATCCAAATCCGAAACGGCCCAGTCATTCTCTCGCACCAGATTCCATTTAGCCAGCGTAATCTTTGTTTGGTGGTCCGCCCCTTTCCCTAAAAGTTCTAATAGCGTGTAATCTGCCGATGCGGAAATTCGGGTGGGAACTTTTTAAGGGGTTTGGGTCGGGCTGACATGGCCTGCTTTTTTCGTCGCTATAACCGCGTGGAATCAAACGATGTGCGAGGGCGGGTCGTTTGGTGGTTGAAATTCTTTAATTCTATTCCTTAACAACCACCCTCTAAACGACCTCGGATTCGGGCTCTGTAGTCTGCAATTTTCTGTTTTTTGGGGGCTAACCCTTAACCCGGATTATTCATGAAGGAGCTACTGTGGATGGTTAACAGCATGCCACCAAAAGCCTTCTCGAATCTGCTCGATCGACGTACCGTAGGGGTACGCCTCACTCGCAGATCCTTCCGAGGTCTTTTGGTGGCATGCTGCTTCCATATCCTCGCTACGCTCCTTCATGAATAATCTGGGTTAACACAGCCCAAACGAAGAATTTAATTAATCCAATTGTGCTATACTCGGGCTGGCGTAACCGCGGCGATACCAATACGGGCGGAATATTTGGGAGGGACAGGGCAGAAAACCAGGACTCGAGGAATGGTGATTTTTAGGTAACTAGTTACGCCCAAATAATATTTGGAGGAAAATAATGAGGCAGCCAGGAGATTCATTTTTAACAGTATTGATGAAAATGTCATGGACCGCGCCAACTAGATTAATCCTTAGCATTTTTGTGATCTGGGTAATTGGGCATTCTGGCCAGGCAATGTCTCAATGCATCGAATACCAGGATTATCTCCACTTGGAAGGTAGTGTGTATACGGCGGACCGGGCCGTGGATGTCGCTGTTGAGGGCAATCGGGCCTATGTTGCCGACGATTTCTCCGGTCTTCAGGTCATTGACATCAGCAATCCTGAAAACCTTCAGATCATTGGCAGCGTAGGTACCCCGGGTCGAGCATTTGGTGTTGCCGTAGTGGGCAACCTGGCCTATGTCGCGGATTTTGAAAATGGTCTTCAGATCATCGACATCGGCGATCCGAACAACCCTCAAATCATCGGCGGCGTGGATACACCCGACAAGGCATTGTCGGTTGCCATTGAAGGCAATCTGGCTTATGTCGCGGACAATGGTTCCGGTCTTCATATCATCGACATCAGCAACCCTGCAAGTCCTCAGATCCTGGGTAGTGCGGATACGCCGGGCTTTGCTGATGATGTCGCCGTTGCAGGTGGATTTGCTTATATCGCCGACCAATATTCAGGTCTTCAGGTCATCGACATCAGTAATCCCGCAAGCCCACAGATCATCGGCAACGTGCTTACCCCGAGCGGTGCGTCGGGTGTTGCCATTGTGGACCACCGGGCCTATGTCGCTGATTATTCCGAGGGTCTTCAGATTATCGACATCAGCAATCCCGCAAGTCCACAGATCATCGGCAGCGCGACCTCGCAAAGTCAGGCAAAAGACGTCGCGGTTGTCGGTAACCTGGCCTATGTGGCAAACGGATACATGGGTTTGACGGTCATCGACATCAGCAGTTCTGAAAGCCCTCAGATCCTCGGCACCGTGTTTTTGCCCGATAGTGCAACTGGAGTGGCCATTGAGGGCAATCTGGCCTATGCGTCAGACAGTCATTCGGGTCTTCAGGTCATCGATATCAGCCATCCCAAGGTCCCTCAGATCATTGGCAACGCGAATACTCCGGGTGAGGCCAGAGGCGTGGCCATTTCGGGTAATCTGGCACTTGTCGCCGATGATGGGTTTGGGCTCCAGGTCATTGACATCAGTAATATTGAAGATCCTCAGATCATCGGGAGCGTGGATACACCGGGTACTGCATTGGATGTCGCCGTTGAAGGCAATCTGGCCTTTGTCGCCGATTTCGAATGGTGCCTGCAGGTCATCGACATCAGCCAGCCTGAAAGTCCTCAAATCATCGGCAGTTTGTTTACGGCGGGACAAGCTAGGGATGTTTTCATCAAAGGCGACCGGGCCTATGTTGCCGATAGTCTTTCTGGTCTTCAGATAATCGACATCAGTGTTCCCGAAAACCCACAAATCATCGGCAATATCATAACGACCACCTATGCCCAAGCGGTCGCCGTTGAAGGTAGCCTGGCCTATGTAATGGATTGGAACAGGGGCCTTCAGGTCATCGACATCAGCAATCCGGCAAGCCCTCAGATCATCGGTAGCGTTGATACGCCGGGTTACCCTGAGGATATTGCCATAGTGGATAATCTGGCCTGTGTCGCGGACGGTGCTCGTGGTTTCAAGGTCATCGACGTCAGTAATTCGGCAAGTCCCCAAATCGTCGGTAGCCTGGAAATTCCCGGCTATGCCTTGAGTGTCGCCATTGTCGGCAACCTAGTCTATGTCGCCGACCAGAGTTCAGGGCTTCAGGTCATCGACATAAGTAATCCTGCAAGCCCAAGTGTCGTCGGGAGCGTTGATACGCAAAGCAGTGCACGATGTGCCGCAGTGTCCGGCCAACATGCCTTTGTCGCGGAATTGTGGAATGGACTTTCGGTTTATCCGGCAAATTGCCCCAGTCCCGATCCTTCTTATACCCCAACTCCAATCCCCGGCTTTGCCCTACATGCCGCCACTCCCAATCCCTTCAATCCCAGCACGGCGATCAGCTTCGAGATACCGACTGCAGAGCATATTCAATTAAAGGTGTTCGATATTTCGGGTCGCCTGGTCCGGACCCTGATTGCGGGGGAGGTCCGCGATGCCGGCATTCACCGCTGCACCTGGAAGGGCCGTGACGACGCCGGACGCACCGTGGCCGCGGGGGTGTACTTCTACCGGCTGGTAGCTGGGGTGTTCAGCGAGACTAATCGTATGACTTTAGTGAAGTGATTTTCAATTGGGGCTAGTCGGGCGCATGGAGTATGCCAGCCCCATTCTCTCAGAAAAAAGTTCCCTTCCCCGTCCCGCCCGCCGAG
>JBDLKA010000099.1:0-12229 GCA_039714075.1 Candidatus Krumholzibacteriota bacterium
GCCCACGACTTGGGCAGCAACGGTTCGCCGCCGTACCAGGTGACGTGAAGCTCGCTGCTGGCGGCCATTTCCCGCCGCACCCAGTCGACGATGGCCGTCTGCACGGGCTTGGACATGTTGACCCGCAAGTGCTCTTCGTAGCAGTAGTCGCAGCGGAAATTGCAGTCCAGGGTCGGGGCGATGGTCAGGTGCAGTTCGTCCTTGCTGAACCGGTCCCGCAGCAGATCGGCCTTGATGGTGCCGATCTCGTCCATGTTGTCGTCGATGAGGAAATTGGCCTGGATCATGCCTTCCCGCATCTCGCGCTTGTCGGGCGTGTCGCAGACCATGCCGTCCGGATCGGCCAGCAGGGCCCGGAAAAACCCGAGGTTCTCCTCCTCGATCACCGCCAGGGCCGTCGACCAGGTGTTGAAAGCGAGCCAGGCGCCGTCGGCCGCCTGGAAAAGACGATTGTAGCGGGAAGCCTTCATGGCCGTTCTCCTTGATTGACGCGGGCCAGCGCGGCCAGCCGGTGGGCGAGGATGGAACCGGGAGCGCCGTCGAGCTGGGTATCCCAGGTATTGAAATCGGGGGCTGCGTCGACCGTCATCACTGCGGGCCCCTCGCCGCCACCGACACAGGAGACCTGAACAATTTCCAGGGCGAGGGTCGAGGCGACGCACGAGGCGAGGTCGGCCGCCTGGTCCGGCGCGGAGGTATCAAGCTGTGCGGGTTCCGAACTCGTCCAGGCGGCGGGGTCGGACCACCGCCGGCAACCGGCGATCTCGCGACCGATGAGCAGCACGTCCATCACCTCTCCGCCAAGGGAGGGAAAAACAAGCCGGGGAGCATCAGGTGGAAGCGCCCCTGCCGGGTGCCGGCGGTCATGGCCCGTGGCGTCGATGGCCACAACGGGTTCCTGGTTGTCAGTGGACACGGACCCGACCCGCCAGGGAGCCACCGGAATCCCGCCGTCGGCGAGCTTGTCCAGAACAGTAATGGGCGCGACGGCGAGATGGGCGCTCCAAGGGGGATTGACGACCGTCGCCGATTCCGAGGCCGTAGCCAGGGCCGACACCGCCAGGGCCTGGGCTTCCCGCTGGTAATTGCGCCACCGGTTGAAGTTTTCGACATCGGGCAACGGGAACGGAGGGGGCAGCATCTGGGGCCAGGGAAAGACAGGTTTCTCGATCCACACCACAGCCGCGGTGTGCAACGCGAACCCCTGCCAGATGACTTCATCACCCCGAACGGTGACCGGTTCGCCTTGGAGAGGCGCGTCGAGGTCGAGCATCCGGGCGGGTATATCCATCCCGGCCAACAGGCCGCGGAGGCGATCGGAAACAGGGGAGTCGGAAACACCGAGCAGGGCGACGGTATTGATTTTCATATCCTTCCGAATGGGGGCGATAAGGCTGGATTATGCCACGGCCATGCTGATTTCACTAGGGGAATCCCTTCCCGACATGAAAGCTGCCAATCAGATAGATGGTTGCGGTATTTAGGAGTTGACCGGTCAGTGGCGCTCGGCTACTCTGCCTCGATTCGCCCACTGATACCCTATTGCAACCGGGACCCGACACCTATCTGCGGGGTGCTCGAAGGCGACTCGCCGGCCAACGGGCCATTTATCTTTTAGGAGGAAGTTTCATGAAATTCATCGTCAAACCTCTCGGCAAAAAAGGCAGACTGGACCACACCATGTGTGCGAAGTGCTCCGAGGATCCCCGCTTCTGCTGGTAGGGAACCATGGTAGTGGCGCGGCGGCATCTTGCCGCCGCGTTTTTTATAATCTTCAATCCCCCTTCAGAATACCGTTGAATTGAATCCCGGATGGGACTAGAATCCCCCTTCGCCCGCTAAGGCCCCCTGCCCCATAGCGATGACACCTATTTGCGGGGCTGGTCGAAGGCGACTCGCCGGCCTTTTCGGCCTATCTCAAATTGGGGAGATTACTTATGAAATTCGTCGTGAAACCCAAGGATATCAAAGGTAAGCGTATTACCATGTGCGTGAAATGCTCCGAGGATCCCCGCTTCTGCTGGTAGGGACCAAGTCATTTCCATGGCGGCACCGTTTTGCGGTGCCGCTGTTTTCGTCTGCGGCGGTCCAGCCCCTTCTTGAGGCCGCCTATCCGTGACCCGGTGATAAGATGCGTCGCCCTCTGCCCCTGCTCCGGCCCCTTTCCCTGCTCGGCACGGTCTTCCTGCTGACCGTCGTCGCTGTTTTCGTATTCCTGCGGATCGATCGGGTGGTCGTGGCGCCGGGTTGTTTTACCGGCGGCACCCTGGCTGTGCGGGCGCCCCTGGACGGCCGGGTGGTGACCGCCGCTGTCAAACCGGGCCAGCAGGTGGCTCCGGGTCAACTGCTGGTGGAATTCGACTCCGAGCCCCTGGAAGCGGAAATCGGCCTGGCGCAGACCCGGATCAGGGATCTCGAGCGGCACAAGATCGACCTGGCCGCCGAAATGGAACGGTTGACCACGGGCATCCATCCTGCAGAAGCGGAACAGGCCCGGCGCGAGGTGGAACGCAGCAAGCTGGCCCTGGAAGATGCTCGGACGGCTCGGGAACGCGCACGTCAACTGGCGGAAGAGGGTCTGGTTGCCGAGGAGAAGCTCCAGGAAGCAGATCTTGCCTTGAGGTTGGCGGAGATCGAGCTTGCCGGCCGCACGGACGCGGTGCCTTTGCTGGAACGGCGTCAGACCGAGGTCATCGCGACCCTGCGCCGGGATGCCGCGGCGGTGGACGCGGAACTGGCCGAGGAACAGCTCACCCTGCGGGAATCACAACGCCGGCGGACCCTTTGCTCGGTCCTGGCCCCGGACAGCGGTGTCGTCGTGGGCACCGGCCTCTATGAACTCGAACAGCGCTATCTGGAGGAGGGCGAGGATCTGCTGCGCATCGAACGCGGCGTTTCCGCGCGTTTCGAGGGTTGGTTGGACGACCACGGCCGCGCTCTCGCCCGGGGCGGCCAGGAAGTCAAGATCCGGCTCGACGGCTACCCCTGGCTGCTGCACGGCACCGTGCCCGGAAAGGTCGAGTTCGTATCCGGCCGCCGCGACGGGAACGGTGAGGGAGCCGCCGGTTTTCCGGTCGTCGTGGCCTACGTGGCCGGAAGCGGCCCCGGCCCGCTGCTGGACGGCATGACCGGACGGGCCCGCATTGTCGTCGGCGAAAGGGTGAGCCTGGGCCGACTGCTGCTCGAACGGGTCATGGGCGTGGACGATCCATGACCTCGCCCCAGGTGTCCCGCGGTCTGGTCCGCCGCTTCTTCCGGGAGCGGGTTCGCCCCTACCTGGGTCTCCAGGTGGAGATCGGCTTCTGCATGGTGGCGCTGGTCGTCCTGGAACTGGTCGACCCCCTCATCCTGAAGGCGATCATCGACCGGGCCCTCGGGGACGGCGACCGGGGACTGCTCATCTTGCTGGCCGGCCTGCTGGCCCTGATCATGGTTTTCCGCATCGGGTTCCGGATCATCAGTGTCTGGCTCTACAGTTATTCCGGGTTGCGAATCCTTTACGATTTCCGCCAGAAGGTTTTCGAACACATCGAAAAGCTGTCTCCCTACACGCTGCGCGCGGACCGGTCGGGGGACACCCTGTCGCGGCTCACCTCGGATATCGACCTGTTGCAGCGCGCCGCCGCCAACACCTTCGTCAAGGCCATCCAGGACGTGTTGACCATTGCGGGTCTCTTGGCTGTCCTGTTCTGGCTCGACGCCAGGATGGCTCTTCTGCTGCTGATCGTTTATCCCCTTTTGATCATTCTGCTGCGCTGGATCAACGGCCGGGTTCGCCGCGAGGGCATGCGGGCCCGGGTGGCCATGGGCGGCCTGTACAGTTTTCTCGAGGAACGTCTGGGGGCCATCCGCCTGATCCAGGAACACCGGCGGGAGAAGGCCGAGGCGCGCGCCCATCTGCGGGCCTCGCGGCCGGTCATCAGCAGCAACCTGGCCTTGTCGGTCTGGGCCTCGGGCCAGATTTCCCTGGCCGACGTCATGACCACCGCGGCTTTCGTGCTCGTCTTCCTGGTCGGGGGCTTCAAGGTTCTGGGGGGGAACATGAGTCTCGGCACCCTGGTGGCTTTCTACACCCTGGCCACCAGGCTCTACCGGCCGCTGTCCCAGCTGATAGATATCAATGTCGACCTGCAGGTGGCGCGGGCATCGCTGACCCGGGTGTACGAGTTGCTGGATCGGGAACCGGAAATCCAGAACCACCCCGAGGCGATGCCCCTGGAAACCGGCGGTGGAGGCGTCGAACTGCGGGGGGTCGGTCTGACCTGGCCTGACGGGACAATCGCCCTGCGCGACGTGGATCTCGTGGTTCACCCGGGGCAGCGGGTGGCCCTGGTCGGCCCTTCGGGCGGGGGGAAATCAACCATGGCGGCCTTGATGGCACGCTACCTCGATCCGCACCGGGGCGACGTCCGCATCGACGGTCAGGATCTGAGGCGGGCGACATTGGACAGCGTCCGCCGGACCGTGGGCCTGGTCCCCCAGGAGACCCAGCTGTACCACGATTCCCTGCGGGCGAACCTGCAACTGGCCCGTCCACGGGCCACGGACGAGGAACTGATGGCGGTCCTGAAGGGGGCGAGTCTGGAAGAGTTCCTCGACGGTTTGCCGGAGGGTCTGGATACGGTGGTGGGCGAGGAGGGGATGCGGCTGTCCGGAGGCGAGCGCCAGCGCCTGGCCCTGGCCCGCGCCATGCTCAAGGCGCCGGCGATTCACATCCTGGACGAAGCGACTTCGGCTCTCGACGCCCGGACCGAACGGGAGGTTCTGCACCGCTTCTTCGAAGCCGCGCGGGACCGCACGGTGATCATGATCGCCCATCGTCTTTCCACGGTGATGGATGCCGATCTGATCGTGGTGATGTCCGGAGGCAGGATCGCGGCCACCGGGACCCATGCCGATCTGCTCACCATGAACGGCCTCTACCGTGAACTCCACGACGGGTGGCGGCCCTCGGCCTGAGCCCGCTCATTTAACCAGGGTCAACCGACCGGTCCTGAATTCATCATCCACCTGCAAACGGGAAAAATAGACACCCGCCGCGACGGCGCCGCCCTCGTTGTCCCGGCCATTCCAGAATTCCCGGTGCGGGCCCGCTCCGAGATATCGATCCTCCAAGAGGGTGCGTACCAACCGGCCTGCCAGGTCATGAATGCGCAGGCTGACCCGACCGGACTCCGGCAGGGTGAAACGAAGGCCGGTACGGGGATTGAAGGGATTGGGCGCCGCCGGATGCAGTACCGGCCCGCCCGCTGCCAGGACGGGCAATCCCTCGACCGCGCTGACCCCGGCTTCGATCTCGTCAATGAACCAGACCTTGTTCTCCGGCGTGATGGCGATGTGCTCCTGGTTGGCGGCCGGAAAGTAGACCTGGTCGAAGGCGGTCTTGTCCAGCAGGGCGGGATCGCCGGCGATGTCGAAAAACGGTCCGACCCCGACCAGGGCCAGGGCGCTGATCGTGGGGATGAAACAGTGGTTGTCGTGCAGGGCCACGATGTCGCCGTAGGGCACCGCGGTCGTGTCCATCTGGGCCATGGAGGCCCGGTAGCCCCCGGGGGCGCTGTCCCAGGGAAGCGTTCCGCCGACGGTCACCGTCAGGTAGGTGTCCGGCAGGGGCCAGATAAGGTTGATCATGCCGTCGAAGATCACCTGGGTCCCCCCATCGGGAACCGCCCACACGTTGCCGTCGATGTCCGCCAGCAGGCTGCGGTACTCGTAGAAAATCAACTGGTCGCCCGCGGTGAAACCCTGGTCCAGGCCCGCGCCGCTGCCGTTGGCGACGCCCACCAGCCGGGGCGCCGCGGGCCAGTCGCCCACGCCCGCCAGGTCGGCCTGGAAAGCCGCGAACAAGGGATCCGCTCCGGCGACGGTGCCCGCCGTGGACAGGTGATGGTAGAGCAGCATCTGCCGCGCCGCGGGCGTGTTCAGGCGCGACAGCAGGAAGGCGGCATCCTCGGATTCACCCTGGAAAAAATCGAGCCAGTGCTGCAGGCCCAGCGGGATGTTGGCCCCGCCGTGGGGCGCGTCGAAGGAAATGAAGGTGCGCACCTGGTGTCCGGTCCCCTGCTGCTCCAGCCAGGCCAGGGCGTAACGGGACACCAGGCCGCCCATGCTGGCGCCGACCACGGCCACGGTGCGGCCGGGAGCGATGGCCGCCTGCACCTGGCCCAGCAGTTCGGTCAGCACGAAGGCGTTGCGCTGGATCGGTTCGGTGGCCTCGGTGAAGTCGAGCACGACGGCGTCGTAACCGTCGCTCCTGAGATCCTCCAGCATGTTTTCCTGATTGAGCAGATCGTACAGCACGGGCCAGTCCATGGTGTTGTCCAGGTCGAAGCCTTCGACCACGATCGCGGGATTGGTCAGCGCGGTCCGGCCGGGCGCCAGGTACACGTAGGCCAGTCCGGTCGCGGCGGAGTCTGCGAAGGCTTCGGAAGCAGTAACGGCCCAGGTCTCATGGGGAGTCGGGGTCACCAGCCGCTTGACGTTCAGGGCGGTCGTGGCGGTCAGGGTCCGGCCGTCGATCAAGGTGGCCTTCAGCACGGGGTGTTTGACGCCGGTCGTGGAGTACGACACCGGGAAGGGAACGGAAAACGTCAGTTCGCGCGGCCCGCCGCCGTCGTCCGGATCGAGGGTCATGCTCGCCAAACCCGCGGTTCGGTGGGTCAGGAAATCCGCGGGTTCTAAAATGAACTCGGTCGCGGCACCGTGGAACAGCTCTTCACGCAATACCGCCAGCGCGAATACCTCGGCAGCGGCGGTTTGTCCGGATTCCGTCATCCGGTCGTAGGTTGCGTGAACCAGGGCGAGGGGAACCCGGTGGGGCGAAGCCCCGGCCAGGGTTACGTTCTGCAGGTGGCGGGGCGCCGGCCAACCCAGATTTTCCTCGGCGGCCCGCCGCAGCTCGTGGACTGTCTGGCGCCAGCGTGCAAGGTCACCGGCGGCAGCGGTCGCGGAACCGTCCAGGTCCTCCAGATGGGCCAGGGGCACAACTCGGTCCACGAGAATTCCATTGGGAGTTGTTTGGGGCAGCGGCGGGAAAGCCAGGGCGGCCGGAATCATGATCAGCAATAAAAGGTGCAAAAGGACAAAAAGTGACTTCATGACGACCCCCATCCCCGAAAACGAACTCGCTGCGCCCCAAAAAGGTCAGTATAACTCCACCGGTTGCCGCCGTCACCAGGCCTGGTCATTCACGGACCCCCGGCCGGTTCACGAAAACCCCACCGGTTTGACGTACGAACTGTTAATCCATAGCATGATTCGTAAGGCTTTTTTGTTCCCTCGCCCAGAGAGGGAGGCGGTCATGGGGGTCATCGAAGCCGTCATGGGTCCGCGTTCGAAGCGAGACCTTCGTTTGCCTTATACCTACGAGGCATGGGTCGACATCCTGAACGGGCAAGGCCGGGAGCCCGTTTACGACCACTATTTTTCCAGCACGATCTGCGGTTTGGTAACGTATCTGGACAGCATGGGACTGTCCGCGGGGGACGTCCTGCTGTTTGGTGTCTACCGCGGCCGCCAAACCCGATTGTCCACCGAATTGCTGACTACCGAAGATGGATGTTGGCTGAAAAGACCGGAAATATGCCACGTCCTGGAAAAGTACTACGAAAAAACACGCGATGAATGTTACCGGGGACACGTTGAAGAGGGTCCCTGCTCCTTCGACGATCGGAATCGCGAGGGCTCGGGTCCGTCCTGGTAACGGGGGGAATGGTTCAGCGCGCCAGGGTGACTTTCCCCTGCAACTGCCAGGAGGAATCCCCGCCGCCGTCGCTTGCCCGACCCCGGCAGGTGACCCGGTAGAGGTAGGTTCCCGAGGGAGCCTGCTGCCCCTGGGAATCAATCCCGGTCCACAAAAATTCCCTGGGCCCCGCTTCGGCGGAAGCCAACTGTCGGGACAGGATCCTGCGGCCCTGCACGTCGAAAATTTCCACCAGGTCCTGCGTGGTCGTGGCGGCTTCCCAACGGAACAGGCAACGCGGATTGAAGGGATTGGGGTAGGCCGGGTAAAGCCGGACGGGCGCCTTGGCGAGGTCGTCGTTCGCGGGCTGTGACTTGGCAACGGCCATGTCGTGCAGCAACCACCGCTCCGGATCCAGATAAACCGCGGTCACGTCGGTGTCCAGGGGGATCACGAATTCCTGGTTCAACTGGTCACTCATGACGGTGACCACGGTGTTGAGTCCCGTTCCCACCAGCTTGAATTCCACCGGTACACGATAGGGCAGATCACCCTGGACAAGATCGGGCACCTGCACCTGGTTCAGCTGGATCCGGAACTGGTTGGTCCCTTCCTGCCAGTCGTTGTTCCAGGCCAGATCGAACACGGGGTACGTTGTCCGGTACAGCCACTGGTCGAAGAACCACTGGAGATCCTGGCCCGAGACATCTTCGCAGGCCTGCCGGAAATCGTCGGAATGGGCGTTGCCGAAACGCAGCGCGGGGTTGTTCAGATAGGCGGTCAGGGCGGCGAAAAAGTCGTTGTCACCCAGCTGGCGCCGCAGCATGTGCAGGACCCAGGCGCCCTTGTGATAGGCGATGGTGCGGAAGTAATACGGGGCGTAGGACGACGCCGAATCCCTGATCAGCGAATCGGTGGGGTAGCCGTGTCCCCAGTCGTGCTGGTTCATGAAGCTGATCAACCCGGTCGGTCCCCACCGGTGTTCCGCCCACAGGGCCTCGACATAGGTGGCGAAACCTTCGTTGAGCCAGATGTGGGTCCAGTCCTCGGGAGATATCATGTCGCCGAACCACATGTGGGACAACTCGTGGATCAGGACGGTTTCGAACTGACCGGTCCCGGTGATGAGCACGTTGCCGTAGGTCACCGCGGTGGGGTGCTCCATGGCCTGGTCCCACTGGCAGAGCACCATGCCGTAGGGCTGGCCCGTGAAGGGGTAGGGGCCGAAAAGGTCGCCGCAGAAATCCAGCATTTCCGGCAGGACGGCGAAATCCGCCTCGGCCTGCGCCGCCAGCTCGGGAAAAACAAAATGGTTCAGCTCGATCTGCCCCGCGCTGCCGGAGTAGGTGTCATTCAGTTCGGTGTATTCCGCAACCGCCAGGCTGACCAGATAGGTCGGGATGGGCAGGGGTTCCTCCCAGGTGAAGGTGCGACCCTCCTGGCCCACGAAATTCCCGTTCGAGACTCCGGTCATACCGGCCGGCACGCTCATCTTGGTGATGACCGAGGCCTTGTCCCGGGGATCGTCCTTGCAGGGCCACCACGAGCGGGCGCTCCAGGGTTCACTGACGGTGGCGACCACGGGCCGGCCCGCGTCCGACAGGTCCACGCGGTAGCCGAATATGTCGCCCGGTTCCGGCTGGCCCCAGAACTGGACTTCGATCATGCCCACCTGCCAGGGTTCGATGGGGGTGGACAGTCTCGCGGTAATCTTGTTGTCCCGGTGGAGGTAGGCGACATGGGCGGTGTAGGGAAAGGTGATGCTCATGCCGGAGCAGGTCATACCGTCAGCGTAGTCCAGGACGATCCGGTTCACCGGCTGTTCCTGGGCCTGGATAATGACGGTGACCGTACCGGCGATCCAGCCGTAATCCGGGTCGATCTGCAGGTCCAGTTTGTAATGGAGAACATTGAAGAGGTCCTGCAGGGGATCGGGAACGGGCATGCCGGTGGTCGAGAGGACTTCGGCTTCGGCGGCGGGGCTTTTGCCTTCGATCAGGGAGACCTGGGGCCAGACCTCGGGCATGGGCTGGACGGTTGCATCCCCGATTGGTGATTGGGCAAAAAGGGAAACCGGAAACAGCAGGACAAACAGCAGCACCGCCCAAACGCGGGGCGGAGCCAGGAACTGGAAGGGCGATACCAGTTGTCGAACCATCTCGATAAAAAATCCCGGGTGGTTTGATTGCCGTCCAAGGATGATTGGTCGGAAAAACATACCATATGAGAGCGAAAAATCCTCATCAATTCCATTCTGGGTGAAAAAGTGGATGAAAAAGCGGGAAAAAAACGGCCGAAAACAAAGCCGATTCAGCTGGTTTTCGGGGTCAGATTCGCCACCCGGCCCAAACCCCATTTGGTGGCAAATGCCTCTATCAGAATGGCTTCGGCGCCGGAATACCGCAGATCCTCGATTTCCAGGTCGCAGGGGGCCTCGTGGTCCAGGTTCGCCAGTTTCCAGCTGAGCCGGGCGTTGGCGCGGTCTTTCTCCAGCTTGCCCCGAAGGCTTTTCGCGCCCCGCACCGGCAGGGATTCCACCCGGTCGAGGTTGGCGTAGATCGCGTCCAGGTCCGGAAATGCGGCCAGCAGGGCGGTCGCGGCCTTGGGTCCGACGCCGCGCACCCCGGGAATGTTGTCCACCGCGTCGCCGGTCAGGGCTAGATAATCGATGATCTGGGAAGCCTTGACCCCCATCCTTTCCGGCACCCCGGCTTCGTGCCACCAATCGTCCTTGGCCAGATTGTAGATCTTGACTCCGGGGCCAAGAAGCTGGGCCAGATCCTTGTCCCCCGAAACGATGACCACCTCGTGGCCCGCGGCGCGCAGGCGCCGGGTCAGCGAGGCGATCAGATCGTCGGCTTCGAAGCCGGGCGTCATGGCGGTGGCGAACCCCATCTTTTCCGTCAGTTCCCGGCACAGGTCGAACTGGGGCACCAGGTCCTCGGGCGGCTCGCCGCGGTTGGCCTTGTAGGCGGGATAGAGTTCGTTGCGGAAGGTCTTGGACCCGGCGTCGAAACAGCACGCCACCATGGCGGGTTGGTGGTCGCTGAGAAAACGCTGCAGTGTCATTCCCAGGCCGAACACGGCGTTGATGGGAGTCCCGTCCGGCGCGGACATGCTGCGCATCCCGAAAAAACTCCGGAAGACGTAGGCCATGGTGTCGATCAGGTAGACGGTATCCGGCATGGTTGGTGGATCCTTGCTGCTGGCTTTTCCCGCCGGCGGCCTTGCTGACCGTCCGGGGTATCGGATAGGGGCGGCATCGGTTTTCCAGCGCATTCTAACCCATTCCAACCGAAAGGTGTGATTATTTGAAAATCGTCCTCTTTATTGGACAAAATTCCGATTGAAGAATGTGGGTTTTTTACGGTTTTCAATTTTTTAATTCATTGTGAAAACACAAGTTATTGCAATTTTAAGCCATCGGGCATGCCGGTTGCAATATCATGGCCAAGACCCCCTGATACGGGTAGTCCATCAAGGAGGCCGATCATGAAAACGAACAAAACAACCATCAGGACCAGGATCATGACCAAAGTCAGGACCAACAGGAAACGCTTGAGTCTGGTCAGCCTGCCGGTTCTTGCTCTATTGCTCACCATCGGAGCCGTGGATGAGGCCCAGGCCCGGATCCGCGTCAAAGCCACGGTGAGAACTCCCTACGGCCGGGTCCAGGTCGATAATGGGCCCTACCATCACACCCGGGTTTATCGCCAGGAGCTTCCGGTCCGGTATTATCGCGATCATTACCGCGTCACCAAGCGGGACCGTAAGATCGCCCGCCGTCTCGGCAGCTTCACGGGCGTTCCCAAGCGCGAGCTGCTTCAACTCAGGAAGCAGGGTTACACCTGGGGTGAGATCGGACGCTGGTTGGACGTGCCCCGCAAGGTGGTTCGCGCCGCGAAAAGCGGGAAGCGCTGGAAACGATTCATGAACCGCCACCACAGGAATCACTATTGCGAAGTGGGTGGGCGATGGTAACGATCAGGCCGGGCAATGATTCCGGAAATGAAAGTGGGAAGGGTCGGCGCTAAACCGGCCCTTTTCTTTTGAATGGCAGGCCCGAGCGGCTTTCCCTATCTTTGAGGCTCCTGAAACCACCCTCCCACGTGATTGGATGATTGATGATAAGCGGCCGCTTCCTTTTGATCATGGCCCAACTGTGGCTGATCCTGGGATCCCTCAGTCTCATCTATGCCTGTGTGCGCCTGTTCCGGCGCGCTCTCGCCGCGGGTATGTCCGTCACCCATCTGTATTGGATCATCCCCGTGGCCATCCTGGCCGGCGCCTTCAAGGCCCGGATGGTGATGCGCAAGCGCATGCGCGCGAACATCGACCGTCTTTCCGCGTCCACGGAAAAACTCTGGCCCTGGCAGATTTATCCGCCCCAGCTGCTGGCGTTCATCATCTCCATGGTGATCCTGATGAACGTCCTGCGGCGCGTCTTCGCCGACAACGGTTTCGGACTGGGATGTCTGGGCGGGGTGGATCTGGCGGTCGCCGTGGCGCTGGCCGTCGCGTCCCTGGAGTATGGGCGGCCGGGGGTCG
>JBDLKA010000100.1:0-12192 GCA_039714075.1 Candidatus Krumholzibacteriota bacterium
TCCGCAGACCGAGATCCGGTTCGAACTGGAGAAGCCGCAGCAGGCGCGGGTGGCGATCTATGATGTGAAGGGACGAGTGATGAAAGTCGTGGCGGACGGCCATTTGGAAGCGGGGCCCCATACGCGGGTATGGCAGGGCCGGGATTCAGGCGGGCGCCAGGTGCCCAGCGGAGTCTATTACGTGCGAATGGAGACCCGTGACCGTACGGATCACCACAAGATCATGCTGTTGAAATAGTGACTTCACCGTGGAGGTTCCTAATCCCCCAGAATGATGATATACTCAGCCCAGGCCTCATTTAGCTTGAAGGAGTCACCATGTATACCTCGCACCATCGGCTTTCGCCAGCCACGACCCATTTTTTCGCCCTTTTTTTCGCCCTGACCATCTTCCTTATCGGCATGGGTACCGGAATTCCCGGGACCGCCCGTGCCGCGGACAACATCGGCATCTACTGGGACACCGACTTCACCCAGGACGCCACCTTGGTGAGCACCTATCCGACGATTCTGACGGGGCATCTCGTGCTCAAGGATCCTTCGGTCCCCTTCGGCATCGTGGGCTGGGAATTGTGCGCGGACATGGTTGGTCCGGCCAATATCCTCGGCTGGGCTCTGGAAGGGCAGGCTGTCAACGTTTCGGCCCCCCCATGTTTCTCCGTCGGCATCGGCCCGGCCCCCATACGCTCCGATCGTGATGTTCTTCTGGCCACCTTCCAGATCATGGTCACCGATTCAGGCCCCGTAACCATGTCGGTACGGCCCCACGACCAGGCCTCGGTGCCCGGCCAGATGTCCTTTATTCCCTATGGTGACCTCGGCAACCTGCTGCCGATGACCACCCTGTCGGGTCAGCCCGAGGTGGCCTGGATCAACGATCAGAATCCCCATTTCACAGTTAATCCGGCTGCACTCGACTTTACGGACAGCCCCCTCGGGATCGAGGTCGTCAAATCCGTGACCGTGTCCAACTTCGGCGCCGTCCCTGGAAATCTGGACATCGCCCTGGCGGCCAGCGGCTGCGACATGTTCTCCCTGCCCGGGATCAGCGGACCGGTGACCATTCCGCCCGGTGATTCCATTTCCATCACCGTGGCCTGCCTCGCCCAGACCACCGACCCATTCTCCTGCAACCTGGCCCTGGGAGGCGGAGCAGCCGATGTTCCCCTGGTCGGCAACGGCTGGGAGGCGGTCATCTCCTGGGATGCCCCCACCGAGCTGGACCTGGGGACCGTTGCTTTAGGTTTTTCCAACACCCTCCCTATTTCGATCGTCAACACCGGGGATGAGCCGATCCTGATCGACGCCTCCCTTCCCCCTGACTGCGCTGAATTCATGATCACCGGCGGCGGCGGTCCCTACACCATCCTGCCGGGGTTTGGACGGACGATAGGTATTAAATTTTCTCCCGGTGATCTGGGTGCGTTCTCATGCTTCCTGGACCTGGGCAGTATTGTTCCTGACGTTCACCTGACGGGCATCGGCCGGGAACCCGTCGCCGATTGGACCATCGCCCCCGCCGCCCTTGATTTTGGCGCCGTCGCGGTCGGAGGCGCCCTGGAACTGGGCGTGGTCATCTCCAACACAGGCGAGACGACCATTCCGGTGGCCCCCGCCATGCCGGGTACCTGCCCCGAGTTCACCGTTGTCGACGGTGGCGCGCCCATCAGCCTCGCACCCGGTGAAGCCCACTCGACAACCGTCAGCTTCGTCCCCACGGCCGTGGGTGTGAACTATACCTGCTCCCTGGATCTGGGTACCGTGCTGCCGGACGTTCCCCTTTCCGGGTGGGGACGGGAAGCGATTTTCGACTGGGTTGCGCCGACCTTTCATGATTTTGGCGGGGTGGGGGTCGGACTGTACAAATCTTATACTGCCACCATTACCAACACCGGCGAAGTCGGATTCCTGGTCAATCCCAGCCTGCCCGACACGGCCCAGTCCTTCATCCTGAACTCGGGATCTTCCTATTTTCTGCCGGTCGGCCAATCGATGTCCCTGAGCGTCCAGTTCCATCCCCTGGTGCCCGGGTCGCATTCCGTGGCCCTGGATCTGGGCACGGTCGTGCCGCCGGTCCAACTGCAGGGCGAAGGCCTGCCGCGCCCGGTGAGTTGGACCGTCAATCCCAACCCCCTGGCCTTCGGGACGATGTATGTGGGAACGTCCCGGCAGGAAACCGTCGTGATCTCCAATGTCGGCGGCACCTACCTCGACCTGGACATCGGCCTGGTGAATGCCGGTCCGGAGTTCTCCCTCATCAGCGGGGCGGGATTGTTCTACCTGGAGCCGGGCGGCGTCCATGCGGTCGTTGTCCAGTTTCAGCCCGGCGTTGAAGGAACGTTCGTGACCACGTTGAATCTGGGCCCGGAGGTCGGATCCATCCAGGTATCGGGTACGGCCATAACCACCGCCGGTGTCTGCGTCATTCAACCCGACTCCCTGGATTTCGGGACCGTCCTCGTCGGCTCCTCCCAGTTCCGGACCTTTTCCGTCACCAACGACGGGATCGAGCCCATGAATGTTTCTCCCGTGAGCAGTTCCTCCGTATTCCTGGTCGGCGGCGTTGCCCGGAGACTGGATCCCGGCCAGACCGCCTATTATTCGGCCACCTTCCAGCCCCAGTTACCCGGCGACTATACGGGATCCATCGACCTGGGAAGCGATCTCTGCGGCGACGTGGCCATGACCGGTATCGGCACCACCAATGCCGGGCCCGGGCAGAACATGGTGGGGATCTTCTTCGATGATCCGGGCTTCTCCGTCATCGAGGCCCAGACCTTCGGCCCCAACGAGGTTGTCGAAGGATATCTGGTGCTGGTCGAGCCCTCCGAGACCAGCGGCGTGGGTGCCTGGGAACTGGCCGTCGATATCGACGGGGACGCCCAGTGGCTGGGCTGGGCCCTGGAAGGACAGCACATCAATGTAGGAACCTACAACGAGTTCATCGTGGGCATCGGCGGCAGCCCCCTGCCCTATGCGCCCGCCATCAAGCTGGCCACCTTCCAGATCCTTATCGCCCTGCCCTATCCCAGCATCGTCTACCTGGAATTGAGTCCCATCCGGCAACCGTCGCTGCCTGACCAGATGGTGTGGGCACCCTGGCACGACGCTTCCCTGCTGTTGCCCATGTATCCCTTTACCGGGGAAAGGGTCGTGGCCGGGATCAACTGGGGTTCCCCGGTCGGGGTCGGCAATCCGCCACCCCACGCCGTGCTCACCGGCGGCGAAGTCGCGCTGGAATGGCCCGTTCCGGAAAATCCCGGCGATGGTTGCCACGTTTACCGGCGCGACGACGCGGGTGCTTCGACACGGTTGACCAGTCTGCCCGTGACCGGGTTCGGGACCTCGCTGCAGTTCACCGACCGCCCCTCGGGATATGCAGCCGGATCGGTTCTTTATTACAGTTACTCTGTAGTGACCGACGGCGTCGAAGGCCCGCGCAGCCCGGAAACCGAAATCAAGTTGGCCGGGATTCCCGTGGTCGCCACGCGCCTGTTGCCGAACATTCCGAATCCGTTCAACCCCCAGACGGATATTCGGTTCGAACTGTCTCGCCCCCAGCAGGCCAGGGTCGCCGTCTACGACGTGACCGGCCGGTTGGTCAAGACCCTGGCCGACGGTTATCTGGTAGCCGGACCCCACACGCGGGTCTGGCAGGGCCGGGACAACGGCGGCCGCCGCGTGCCCAGCGGCGCCTACTATTTGCGTTTGACGACGGATGGTCGGGTGGACCACCGCAAGATGATGCTGCTCAAGTAGCAGCCGCCCGGGAAAACCAGTGACTTTGCTTGAACCATCAGGGGGCCGTGGATGGCTATATTCGGCAACGACAAGACCCGGGCCGATGAAGTTGAACGCCTGCGGCGGGCGGTGGAGGAATTGTCGGTCCTGAACGATCTGGCCCGGGCCATCAGCGTGTCCCAGGACTCTGACGAGATCATGAAGACCATCATCGGCCGCTCGGTCAAGGCGGTCAGTGCCGAAGAAGCCTCCATCACCATGGTGGACCGCGACGAGATGGTCCCCACCGGCACCTTGATCTGGGAAAGAACCAGTGGCGGCGGCGACGAGCACTATCACCTGAACCGCAACGTCCTGGGCTTCATGTGTCATGAAAAGCGCTCCCTGCTGGTCAACGACCCGGCCGCCGACCCGCGTTTCCAGGGCATCAGGATCGCCGAGGGAATCCGGAATTTCATGTGCGTTCCCCTGATGGTCGGCGCCGAACTCATCGGGATCCTCAGCGCCTACAACAAGATCGGCGAGGAATTCAACCAGGACGACCAGCGTATCCTGGCCATCATCGCCACCCAGTCCGCCCAGGTGCTGGAAAAAACCCGCCTCGACCAGGAAGCCAAGGCCTCCGAACGCATCCGCGAGGACATGCGGCTGGCCGAGATCATCCAGGAAAAGTTGTTGCCCAACGGACCGCCGGACATCCCCGGCTTCGACGTGGCCGGGGCTTCCCTGGCCGCCGGGCATGTGGGTGGCGACTATTTCGATTTCATTCCCCTGCGGGACAATCGCTGGGCCATCGCCCTGGGCGACGTTTCCGGAAAAGGCGTTCCCGCGGCCCTGCTGATGGCCAACCTCCAGGCCACCCTGCGCAGCCAGGCGCTGCAGGACACCTCCTGCCACCAGTGCATGGCCAACTGCAACCGGTTGCTTTTTCTCAGCACCTCCCATGACCGTTTCGCCACGCTGTTCTACGGCCGGCTGGATATCCGCAGCAATGTCCTGACCTACTGCAATGCGGGCCACGAGCGGCCCTTCCATCTGACCCGCGACGGGGAAACGAAACGCCTGGTCGCCGGCGGGCTCGCCGTCGGCATCCTGGAGGAATTCGATTACGAGGACGATATCGTCATCCTGCAGCCCGGAGAACTGGTCGTCGTCTTTTCGGACGGCGTGACCGACATGATCAACAACGAAGACGAGGCCTTCGGCGAAGGCAGGCTTGAGGATCTTCTTGGTAATAACCTGGGTCTGGAAGCCAGGGACCTCGTGGAACTGATCATTGCGGAAGTGAAAAAGCATGCCGGTGACGAACCGGCCTTTGACGATGTGACCGTGGTGATCATCAAGAAGAATCCCTGAACCCGCCCCGGTTCTCCCGCAAAACGAGCAGGGGCGCTCCAAAAAGGAGCGCCCCTGTTTTTTCAACCGATTCCCGACAAAGCGTCTACCCGAAGAACCTATTCCACTTCCCAGGAATCGGGAGTGTAGATCAGGTCCTTGAGATCACCCGGGCCGCGTTTTTCCGTGACCTCGGCGATCTGTTTGTGGACCAGTTCATCCAGGGTCGGGGCCTCGACCTGCCGATAAATGCCGAACGGCTTCGGCATGGACGGGTCCCTGTCCAGCTGGGACATGAGGAAAGCCGGGCCGGCGGAATCGACAGTGGGATCCCAGATCGAAGCCTCCGCCGCGGGAACCACCTGGATATGGCAGCCCTCGGCCTTCAGGCCTTTCTCCTTTTCGGCGCCGAAGATCATCGGCTGGCCCTCGTTGATATCAACCGTCTGGTCGTCACGGACCTTCTTCTCGCTCCACTCCTTGAAAGCGCCGTCGTTGAAGATCACACAGTTCTGCCAGACCTCCACGAATGCCGCGCCCTTGTGCTCGGCGGCGGCCTTGAGGATCGCCTTCATGTGCTTGGGCCGCGTGTCCAACGTCCGGGCCACGAAAGTGGCCCCGGCTCCCAGCGCCAGCTGCAAGGGGTTGAAGGGAGCATCGACCGAACCGAACGGGGATGTCTTGGTCTTCTGGCCCTGCGGCGTGGTGGGCGAATACTGGCCCTTGGTCAACCCGTAGATCTCGTTGTTGAACAGGATGATCTTCAGGTTCACGTTGCGCCGCAGCGAATGGATCATGTGATTGCCGCCGATGGACAGGCCGTCGCCGTCACCGGTGATCACCCAGGTTTCCAGGTCGGGATTGCCGACCTTCACACCCGTGGCTATGGCGTTGGCCCGGCCGTGGATGCTGTGGAATCCATAGGTGTCCATGTAATAGGGAAACCGGCTGGAGCAGCCGATGCCCGACACCATGACCACGTTGTCCTTGTCCCGGCCGAGCTCGGCCAGGACCGACTGGACGCTGTTGATGATCGAGTAGTCACCGCAACCCGGGCACCAGCGCACTTCCTGGTCGGACTTGAAGTCCCTGCCCTTCAACTGTTGGACGTCACTCATGACTTCTCCTCCAGGATCTTTTCAAAATGGGCCTTGAGCTCACGCGCCTGGAAAGGCTTGCCCTTGACCTTGTTGTATTTCTCGAACCGGAATTCGGGATACTCGGACTGGAGCACGAAGGCCAGCTGGCCCATGTTCAGCTCCGGCACGATGATCCGCTTGAACTTCCTGAAGACGTCGGCCAGACCGCGCGGGAAGGGCCGCAGGTGGCGCATGTGCATGTGCGTGGCGGCAACGCCCTCCTTCTGCATTCTTTCCGCGGCGGCACGGGCGGCCCCGTAGCTGGAACCCCAGGCCACGATCAGCAGGTCGCCCGAGTCTGCGCCGTTGAGTTCGGGCAGGGAGATCGAATCGGCAACGCCGTCGACCTTCTGCTGGCGCAGGTTGACCATGACCTGGTGGTTGTCCGGGTCGTGGCTGACTGCGCCGGTCTCGCTGTCCTTCTCCAGTCCGCCGATCCGGTGGGACAGGCCAGGCGTACCCGGAATGGCCCAGCCGCGGGCCAGTTTCTCATCCCGCTTGTAGGGTGAGAATCCCTCGGGGTCGGTCACGAACTCGACCGGGAAATGCTCCAGATCTTCCATGGCCGGCAGCTTCCAGGGTTCGGCCCCGTTGGCGATGTAGTTGTCGCTCAGCAGTATCACCGGCGTCATGTACTGGGTGGCGATCCGGCAGGCTTCCACGGCACATTCGAAGGCGTCCGCTGGAGTGGCGCAGGAAAGCACCGGCAGGGGAGCCTCGCTGTTGCGGCCGAACATACTTTGCAGCAGATCGGCCTGCTCCACCTTGGTCGGCAGACCCGTGGAAGGACCGGCACGCTGCACGTCCACGATCACCAGCGGCAATTCGGTGATGACGGCCAGGCCGATGGCTTCGGTCTTGAGCGCCAGACCCGGTCCGCTGGTCGTGGTCATGCCCAGCCTGCCGGCGAAGGACGCGCCGATGGCGGTGCAGATGCCCGCAATCTCGTCCTCCATCTGGCAGGTGACCACGTCGTAGTTCTTCATCACGGACATGTACTGCAGGATGTCGGTGGCCGGCGTGATGGGATAGGAACCCAGGAAGGCTTTAAGGTTCGCCATCTGGGCGCCCGCGGCCAATCCGATGGCCAAAGCCTGGTTGCCCATGACGTTCCGGTAATGGCCCGGCGCCACGTTTTCGACCTTGGGCACTTCGTAACGGCCCTGGAACAGACGCAGCAACTGACCGTGGTTGTAACCGGCCTTCAGGGCGCGGCTGTTTGCGTCGATCAGTTCGGGCTTCTTGGCGAACTTGGCGTTCAGCCACTCGAGCGTCGGTTCGATGGGACGGCTGAACAGCCAGTACATCATGCCCAGGGTGTAGAAGTTCTTGCAGCGCAGAACGTCCTTCTTGCCCAGGTCGGTGCCCTCGAGGGCTTCGATGGTGCGCTGGTTGATGTCTTCTTCGATGACCCGGAAACCGGACAGGGTGCCGTCGGTCAGCGGGTTGCTGTCCAGTTCGGCTTTTTTGAGGTCCTTGTCGGTGAAGGCGCCGGTATTGGCCAGGATGATCCCGCCCGGCTGCAGATCCTTGTAGTTGGTGATCAGGGCCGCGGGATTCATGGCGACCAGGACACTCGGGGCGTCACCGGGCGTGTAGATATCGCGGGAACTGAAATGGATCTGGAAACCCGAAACACCCGCCCGGGTCCCCGCCGGGGCGCGGATCTCCGAAGGAAAATCGGGAAAGGTGGCCAGGTCGTTTCCCACCTTGGCCGTGGTGTCGGTGAACTGCGTACCTGTCAACTGCATCCCGTCACCGGAGTCGCCGGCGAAGCGGATGGTGACATCGTCTTGTCTGATGAGTTCGCTAGACATGACGTTCGGGTCGCCTCCTCGTCCTCATTCCCTTCGTCTGCTGACAGACCGGAAGAGGGAGTCGGGTAATGGGGCAATCCCGGCCGCGAAACGAAGCCGGGCATGGACGGCTTGGGGCCTGGATGCGCCCTTTGGCCGCGTCACTGACTATAGGTGGGAAATGTATATGCGCGAATTACCGAATGCCAGCAATTGCTGTGTGTTATAAAAATAACGTACAGGAAAATTATCCTACCGTTCAGGAGTCCAATCCCTCGAGCTCTTCCCACCGGACGTAGCTTTGAGCCAGTTCCCTTTCGACGGTCTCCAGATCCACCTTCGCGGAAGCCACCCGGTCCCCTTTTTCCTGGTAGAATTCCGGGTCGGCCATCAAGGCGTGCAGTTCGGTTTGCCGGGCTTCAAGCTCCTCGATCCGGGCGGGAAGGGACTCCAGTTCCCGGCCCTCCTTCCAGGTCCGGCGGCGGGGTTGGTCGTCCGGACCAGGAGTCGGCGAGGACACGAAAGATTCTTTCTTGTTGCGTTGCTTGGTTTTGCCCGATTCAGTCTTGGTATTTCGGGATGCGCGCGCCCAGTCCGAGTATCCCCCGACTGTTTCCGTGATCCGGCCCCCGCCTTCCAGGACCAGGGTGCTGGTGGTCACATTATCCAGAAAATCCCGGTCGTGGCTGACCAGAATCAGGGTCCCATCGAATTGGGCCACCAGTTCCTCGAGCAGATCCACTGTTTCGAGGTCCAGGTCGTTGGTGGGCTCGTCCAGGACCAGCAGATTCGCCGGCCGGGTAAACAGCCGGGCCAGCAGCAATCGGTTGCGTTCCCCTCCCGAAAGATGGGAAATGGGTGCCCGGGCCCGGTCCGCCGTGAACAGGAAGTTCTTGAGGTAGGTTATCGCGTGGATGGACCGACCCCCGAACTGGACCCTGTCGTTGCCGTCGGTAACGTTTTCCAGAACGGTTTTTGATTCGTCCAGCTGGTCCCTTTGCTGATCGAAATAGGCCACCTGCAGGTTCGAACCCAGTTCGACGCTTCCGGAGGAAGGCTGAAGATTTCCCAACAGCAATCGCAGCAGCGTGGTCTTTCCCGAACCGTTGGGGCCCAGAATGCCGATCCGGTCGCCCCTTTGGATCAGGGCCGAAAATCCCCGGGCCATGATCTTGTCGTCCCAGGAAAAACCCAGATCCCGGACCCGGACCACCAGCTTGCCCGAACGGGCCGCATCCTGCAGGGAAATCCGGGCGGTGCCGGCGGTCTCCCTCCTGGCATGACGCTCGGTCCGCATGCGTTTCAATTCACGCACCCGGCCTTCGTTCCGCGTGCGCCGTTCGCGCACTCCCTGCCGGATCCAGATCTCCTCTTCAGCCAGTTTGCGATCGAACTCGGCGTTCTGTTCCTGCTCCACGCGCAGGGCTTCGTCGCGCCGCCGCAAAAAGGTGTCGTAGTCGCAGGTCCAGTCGCGCAACCGCCCCCGGTCCAGTTCCACGATCCTTTGGGCCAGCCCCCGCAGGAAAGCCCGGTCGTGGGTCACGAAGACCAGGGTCCCGGCAAACCGGCGCAGGTCCTCCTCCAGTCCCTTGATCGCATCGATGTCCAGGTGATTGGTGGGTTCGTCCAGCAGCAGGATATCCGGCCCGATGACCATGGCCCGGGCCAGCAGCACGCGGCGTTTGTTACCGGTGGAAAGAGTGGTGAAATCGGCGGCGGGATCCAGGCCGGCGCGGGTCAGGGTCCGTTCTACGATGTGGCCGTCCTCCCAGTCGGGCTGGGGAAGATCGGCCAGGGCAAAACCCCCGGCGACCACTTCGCTCACGGTACCGGAAAGCCCCGCGGGCAGCTCCTGCGTCAACCGGCCCACCCGCAAACCGTTCCGGCGGATGATTTCACCCGCGTCGGGTTGGATGGTCCCGGCCAACAGGCGCAACAGGGTGGATTTCCCCTCCCCGTTGCGGCCCAGCAGACAGATACGCTCGCCCTTCTCGATACGAAGGTTGACGCCGTCGAGAACCGAAGGACCGCCCAGGGCGAGGGTCACGTTTTTTACATCGATAAGGGCCATGGTCCGACTAATGAAGGTGTCGGACCGCTATAGCGCAAGATGTGCCCGCGTCATCAACCTCCGTTGTAGGCGGCCCCGGGCAGATCCATTTTCACCGAAAAAGCGCCGCGCATATCTCCGACCGCGAACCCCCTGGCCTTGTCGCCGGGGTAGAGCTCGGTCAGTTTTGCATCCAGATCGCCGGCCAGTTCGCCCCCATGGCAAAAGAGGCACATAGGCGCTGTCGGGATGGCCTTCATATACCGGAAAGTACGCCCGCCGCCGGGACCCGCGACCGTGGCCCACATTTCGAGATCCTGGGGCTTTTCACCCGCCTTGATCCTGGCGTCAAAAGCTTCCAGGCCCGCCTTTTCCCATTCATCCGGAGCATTGGACGGATTGCGGTTCCTGCGACTGGTTCGCCCGACGGTCAGCCCTTCCTCGTCGCAGATCTGATTGGAAATGACTTCGGCCTCGTCATGGCAGACACTCACTGCACCGAGAGGACCTTCTTTTTCCATGGCTCCCTGCAGGGCGGACTTCAGGGCACCGGCCAACTTCCTGGTCGCCGCCCGGCATGTTTCCACATTATGATCCACGGCCTGCCGGACATCGGCGGCGGGGACCATCTCCTCGGTTTTTTCCGTTTGCCCTTGGGACCCGGCCTGGGAGGCCGCGTCCTGATCGCCGCTCGAACAACCGGAAAAAACCACCAGCAGGAGAACCATCAGAATCAGCAAAGTTTTCATCTCATACCTCCGGTTCAACCCCACCGGCCACCGAGCGGCCGATCTCGACTAATGGGTGTGCTCCAGGTCATAGTGCGCGCCCAGGCGGTCCAGCGCCGCGCGCAGTGTGGCCACCACTTCGGGATCGCTTTTCTGCTTGGCTTTCATCGCCGCGGCCATCACCTGGTGGTGGTCTGCGAGTTTGGCCAGATAGGCCGCGTGGCCCTCGTTGTCGGCAGCCACCGGTTTGACTTTCTGCGTCAGGAAATACTCCGCCACCGTGGTGATGATGTTCGACGCGTGCGTTTCCTTGGTGATGACCCAGCGTGTGAACTGGTTGGCGCTTTGCGCGCCGGTCTTGCCCGCCAGATCTTTCATCTGGGCCATGGCCTTTTCGATGGTCGCGGCGTCTTCATACATGCCGGTCACGCGGGCGGCGTCATCGTAGATACCGCAAGGGACCTGGCAATGGGCGGCGGCGAGTTGGGGAAGCAGAAACATCAACAAAAGGGTAACTACCGGGGCAATTTGCCTGGACATGGGCCACTCCTGGGTGAAAAGATCCTCAAGGCTGCGTGGATCAATCCCGCCAGCCTGATACAATACGATTCCAAGCAACACTTTAGCACATTCCGGAATTCCCGCACCCCGTGTGTTTCCAGCAGCGGTTATTGGGTCTCACGACACCCGGAACCGGCCACCCGAACCGTCACGAAAGATTCGGCTATCAGGGCTCCTCACCGACCTGGACCTTGGGTGTCCCAACGGGACATACAATATCGACACGGATGAAGGGGCCGTTCTTGGGACTGACCTCGATAACCTTCAATATTACCCTTTTCCCGGATTTGATGATTGCTTCATCCTTTTCGAACATTCCAGACGGAAATTTGATTTTGATTTCCTGGTCACTGGTGTTGATGAATGCCACGGAGTCGCCTGGGTACACCCACAGGTTCTCGATGAAGCTGTCCTTGGCAAGGGTGGAGGGAAGACATTCATCAGTGTAGTACACGTCGACGTAGCGGGACGGCATTATCGGCTGTGGTTGAATGGGACGCGCGCACCCCCCCAACAGCATGGCCGCCAGGATTATCAGGAGAAAAAGCGGTAATATGATCGATTTCATCGAACCCTCCTCATTGGGCCCCCCGGGGCCTGTCACTGAACACTGTCCGCCTGAGCCTGCTCCGTTCCGGATGCGGCGGAAGTCATCCGGACAAACCTTGGATCCTCTACCAGAGAGGCCAATTCACGGGTGGAATAAATCCGTTCCACCGGCACCCCGTGGCTTAATGCCTCTCCGAGACAGCGAAGGGCGGCGCCCCGATCGCCGAGAAGTTCATATGCGTTGCCGATGGCATACAGCAGATCCCGTTCATCTGAATCCAATGAATCGGCCG
>JBDLKA010000101.1:0-12040 GCA_039714075.1 Candidatus Krumholzibacteriota bacterium
CGGCGGGAGATGCCCATTACCGCCGCGGTTTCGTCCAGGGTCAAACCCCCGAAAAACCTCAGTTCGATGATGCGCCCCAGTCCGGGATCCTGCCCGCTCAGTTTTTCCAGGGCCTCGTGCAGGTCGAAGAGATCGAAGGAGGTGTCCGCATCGGGGGTCAGGTTGTCGTCGATGGTAACGCGGCGCAGATCGCCGCCCCGCTTGACCGCGCCTTTCCGCCGGGCGTGGTCCACCAGGATCTGGCGCATCGCCCGGGCGGCCGTCCCGTAGAAGTGGGCGCGTCCTTCCCAGGAAATCTTATCCACGTCGACCAGGCGCAGGAAGGCCTCATGGACCAGGGCGGTGGGCTGCAGGGTGTGGCCGACCTGCTCCCTGTTCATCTGCCCGGTCGCCAGCAGATGCAGTTCGTCGTAGATCACCTCGAGCAGCAGATCGCCCTGAGCGGTGTCGTTCAGGTCGAGCTGGCAGAGCATCCGGGTCAACTGGTTCTTGTCCATAGGCATACAGGAATTCCTGGTTGATAATATGAAATCGACAAATGATGAGTAAATATATCCGAAATAGATTAAATCCGCCTGTCTTCAGTTCTGGTGGGGGAGCGGCTGGACAAAATCTGACTTCCCCGCATGATGGATCATTCGATTTCAGGGTAACCTTGCCCTTATTCGGGCCAAATGATCCATTTTTGGTCTCCACAAAGAAAGACCCCCCGGGGGGTTTTGACCCACGGTTCTGCACGGCTTCAGCCGCGCGGAACATTTTTACACCAACACCACATATGCTATATTCCCGCAACCGGAATGAATATTTCTTTTCAAGGGGGATAATCATGTTCAGATCCATCATGGCGCTGATGGTCATGGCCGCGGTCCTGTTGGCCGGATGTAGCGACGACGACGACGGCAATGGCGGGGGACTGCCCCTCCCGAATAATTGTGCCGACGTCGGCGGCACCTGGTCCATGGCCCTTCAGGTGGACAGCGGCTGGTTCGGAGGGGTGTTGAGTTCCATCACGGTGCTTGACCAGTCCGATACCTGCACGGTCACCGGGACCATGGTTCTGGGTCCTGAATTGGAGGGATTCACCACCAGGGACTCCTTGTACTTCATCTACGGCATGCCGGGCGCGGCCCCGGAAGACCAGGTCTACTGCGCCCTGGAGATCGTGGACGAGTACCTGATGGAAGGCCAATACGCGGGAACGGACGGCTCGGGAGCCATGACCATGCACGGGCCGGATCCCGATTGCAGCGGCACGGTGGAAATGCAGGTGTCCGCTGGGCTCGAGCCCACCTTCAGCTGGCAGCCCCGGTGTTCGGCTTCCCTGATGTTGATTGAACCGGTTGACAGCGGAGCGGACCAGTGGTCCGTCGGCAATGAGAATGAAAATGCGCTGGATTCCGGCTTGACCTATGGCGTAGCCCCGGCGGGAGTTCAGTCCGGCACCGCCTTGCCTCTGGTGGCCGGTCAAACGTATAAAGCCATCCTCTACCGCTGGCTCGGCGAGGATGATGCCTATCTCATGGTTGAATACGAAGTTTTTACACCTTGAGCAGCAAAGCCCCGGCGAAGCGCACGGCAGGACAGTGATTCCTGTCCCGTGGCGGTCTTCGCCGGGGCAAAACCTATTTCAATAAGGTCGCCTTCCCGATCCCGACCTCCCCTTGAGAGCTGGCCTTGTAGAAATACACCCCGCTGGCCGCGACCGACCCTTGGTTGTCCGTGCCGTCCCAGACGACGGTCTGGCCCGCCCCGGCCGGCCGGGGCCCGTCGATCAGGGTCTTCACCAACCGTCCGCGAACGTTGTATATGCTCAGCTTCAGATGACCCGCCCTGGGCAGGGAATACTTGATCGTCATGCTCGGGTTGAACGGGTTGGGATACGCCGCGTCAACCGAGAAACCGGCCACCGGGACATCCCCGGGATCGATCACCGGAACCACTTCCATGGGGATGAATACCCCGTCGCGCCGGTTGTTGCCGCCGAAGGTGGGCCAGGGGACGAGGTGCCGGTCATAGGCGAAGGGCATGTCCCAGACATGGATCAGGGAATCCCAACCACCGTAGACGATTTCCACGTCCGTGTCCCAGTCGAGGTCCGTGATGACGGCCGAGGGCATAAGGGGGCCCGTCAGGGTGATGGGGAAGCCGTTCACGAGGCTGCCGTCCAGCTTGTAGGCATACAGGTTGAAGGGAGAATTCAGATCTCCCCCTCCGATTCCGTGAAGGATGTCAGGAGACAAGTCCCCGTCGATGTCGCCGATGACGGGACTGCCTTCGCTGCTGCCGGGCAGGACCACCGGCCACCCGGCCAGAACCTGGCCCGAGGTGCCGCCGACGTAATCGGTATCGACCACCACCAGGCGGCTGACCGCTCCGGACTCGTTGGGAGCGTGGATGATCTCCAGCATGTCGTCGCCATCCATGTCCGCCAGTCCCGGACTGCTGACCCAGTCATGCACCGCCGCGTATCCCAGGTACTTGGGGAACCCGGGATAGTTGGTGCCGTCCTGCTGGACGGCGTACAAATACCGGGCGCTGTCGGAAAAGATGATTTCAACCTGGCCGTTGTCGTCCAGGTCGCCCACGCAGGGATCGACGCTGATGCCGCCGTTGGCGATGTAGGGGAAGCCGGCGACATCCGTCCCGTCGTGTTTCAAGGCCATCAGGCGTTTCAGGCCGGAGTCGTCGTTCCTGGTGCCGAAGATGATGTCCTTGGCTCCGTCGCCGTCCAGATCGTACAGCGCAGGCCCGCTGCGGGACCATTCGTACTGGGCGCCCGCCCTGACATAAAAGACCCCGTTGGTGGCGGGATCCCCGTCCCCGTCCCGGACTTCGGATCCGTCGGCATTCAAGGCGTAGATGACTCCATTCAAGGCGTGGATGACGATTTCAGCTTCGCCGTCGCCGTCGATGTCGCCCACGGCCGGCGTGGCCCAATTCCATCCGGTCCCGACCTGGTTGGTGGACAGGGTCTGGGGCCAGCCGGTCAATTCCGATCCATCCCTGGTGAAGACGTGGATCCTGACTGAGGGGTACTGTTCGGAAATGATCATTTCCTGGCCGGGAACGAGGTCGAGGTTGGCCAGGGCCACACCCGCGGGTCCCAATATGTAATTGGAGGGGAAATCGGTGAACACGCCCAGAGTCTGCGACTCGCCGTCGCCATCCATGAATTCCTGGCCGTCATGGTTGAAGACGTAGACCTGGGTACTGGACAGCACGATTTCACTGTCCCCGTTGCCGTCGATATCGCCCACGGCCAGGTGGCTGCTGGTCTCGGGCTTGTAATCCACCGGGAAGCCCGGCAACTCCGGCGGAGCCGTGGAACTGGTCACCAAAGCCGAAAGGTCGCTGAGCACGCCGGAGGAATCCACGGCGGCGACCTTGTAGTAGTACCTGGTCATTTGTCCCAGATTCTCGTCCCGGTAGTAGGAGGCTCCGGAAACGACGTCCGGGTTGACCCGGGAGAAGGGACCAAGATCGCTCAGGCTGCGATAGACGTTGTAGCCGAACAGGTCGGCACTGCCCGGCGGATCCCAGCTCAAGGCGATGACATCGGGGCCCAACGAGGTATCGGTGGTGATGTTGACCGGGATATCGGGCCGCCAGGGAGTGAAGTCATGGGAAAACGTCCGGCCGTAGTTGTCGACGAAATCGACACGGCTGGCATCCCCGCCCACCAGGCTGGTGAGCGACAGGGAATAGGTCACGCTTCCGGAGGATTCCACCAGGTGATCGAGACCGGTCCAGGTGGCCACCGAATCGTACAGAACCACGTTCACCTCGTCGGTCCTCAGGTAACCGGTTACGTCATCGGCGGTTCCGCCGCCGTAGTTTTTCAGGTAGGCGGTGATGCGGATGCGCTCACCCGGATCCAGGATTCCGTTTCCGTCGCCGAAGGTCTGGTCTTCCCAATCCATGGACACCACTTCCGGCAGTGGCGTTCCGACCACCTCTTTCCACTGGGTGACGTACGTGTTTCCTCCTTCAGTGACATCGATCTGGAAGGTGATCTCCGAGGCGTCGGGTATACCCGGGTTGAAGTAGACCAGGAAGGGCGATTGGGCCAACGATGACTCGCCGGCCGCCAGCGCGGGAAAGGTGGTGGTGTCGGTCAGGATGACGACCTCCGGTTCGGAACAACTCAGGACACCTGTCAGTCCCGCGGTTCCCGAACCGCCCGTCTCGGTCAGCAGGGCGGTAAACTCCACGACCTCCCCGGATTCGATGTTCACGTTGCCGTTGCCGATGGATCCGCCGGTGCCGTCATCCACGACGGTCATATCCGAAAGTGCGGCAAAGGCCGCCCCTGAGGTGACCGGCAGCAGCTGGTCCTTCCTGACGAGGTTCTTGCCGGAAATCGTCAACGTGGCATCACCCGTAGAAGTGGGCAGGAAGTCCAGGTTGACCACGCCCGCGACGTCGGTCAGGCCATAGGCATGGCTTTCGCCGTCCTTGGCGAGGCAGACCAGCGCGTTTTCCACCGGGTTGCCGCCTTCGGTAACGGTGAAGCCCAGGGTTTGCGGCCCCAGCCCCATACCGGTAGGGCCGGCCACGTTGACCGGGGCGGGCGTTCCGGTCCATAGCGCCAGGGTCGGATCCCCCAGCAGCGTGTAGTTCTCGAAGGTCCACCTGTCGACGTAATTGGCCTCGGTCAAACCGATGAAGGGCAGGCGGCTGAGCGCAACCAGTCTGCCCACCCTCGTTTCTCCGCTACAATAGAGATGACTGAAGAATTCCTGCTGGTAGTTGTTCGAATTGTTGGGGAAAGCGGCCCGGACCGAGCCGATGGAACAGACGGATCCGCCATTGGGATTCAACATGAATCGTTCCAGCAGGCAGGACTTGTCGAAGGCGCCGGAGGCGCAGTTCAGGGCGTAGATCATGAACTGGTGGTCGCCGTTGGTTAAATTGTCGGCATCGGTGGTCGTGAAGTTCGCGTCGGCGACGGACATGTTGTAGAAGGCCCCGTGGCCGATCTGGTTCAGGATGCCGTGACGGCCGGAATTGATCGTATCGATCAGGGCGGCGCGGGTCAGAGGGGCGTCCCGGGGATACAGCAGGGAGTCCGACTGGTACATCCTCATGTATTCCATGTCGGTGCAGGGAATAATGTATTCGATGACCTGCTGGTGGGCGTACTGCGCTCCGTCGAGAATGATGACGGGTTCAATGGGCCAATCCTCGGGAAAAAGGACTTCCGCTGCGAACAGGACGCGGTTGGCCCAGTCGGCGGTCACGTCCGCGGACTCGTAGGTGATGACCTTGTTCACGAAAACCCCGGCCTCGGCGACGTTTCTCACGGTCGCCCTGCCGATGTAGACCTCTTCGGCGAAGTCGACGAGGTCTCCCGGGTCGGGGGCTTTGGCGGGTTCCCCGAAATTCTCGTCCCCGTCGTCGTTCCAGGTTCCATCCAGGCAGGCGAAATACAGATCAACCGGAATGAAGGTGGATCCGAAGGTGGGGTAGAAGGTGTTTTCCACGTACCGCGCGGGCAGGATGTCCGAATCCCCGCCCAGCAGGACGTACTCCGTGCCCCACTTCTCGTAGGCTTCGCGAATGTACATCCGCATCGTTTCCTGGATGTCCGCCCCGTTCCGGAAATTGGCCGCGATGAATTCCCGCGTGGCCACCACCGTGGGGATGCCCTGGGCCGTCTTGTGGTCGGCCAGGACCTGGAACTGGTTCTTCATGTCGTCGTTGGTGATGATCAGGTAGGTCACGCCGCTCCCGTTGAGACTCGGAATCTGGGTGGGCTGGAACCCGGCGGATTTTTCCTGGAGATCCTGCCCGTGCTGGCGGTGGTAACCGGATATTTCCCGGGGATTGGCCACCAGTTCGGCCAGAATCCGGGCGCTTTCCTCGGCCTCGCCCGGCACCAGGCGCTGCCTGACAGCCACCTCGTCGAGGTCCGCCGCGCCACCGGCGGACATCCGCACGGCGAAGGAATCGAGGAATTCCAGTTCCACGCCCTGGTCCGATTGGATTTCACGCACGGGATAGACGGTCACCGTGGCCAGACGGTATCCGCGCCACACGTGTTGCCCGGTGAATTCGCCCCAGACGGCGGGAAATTCCACGCCCTGCCGGGTCATCCCGGCCTGGGAAACAATTTCACCCGCGTCGGTGACCAGGGGGGGCGCAACGGCCAGGGAGGATTCCACCGCTTCACGATGGGTCTGGAGGGGTTCGATCCAAAGATTGGTCACATCGCTGGCAAGGGGAACCAGGAAAACCAGGTCCCGTGCGGGCAGCTGGGGCAATCCCGGCTGGGCCAGGATCCGGGTTCCGTCAAGCACCGGATAGGGAACACCTTGGGGATCGGTTTCCCAGTTCAGGTCCTTGGCCGTGAAGGATCCTTCGTGGATCACCTGATCGACAGCAGCAGTGACATTGGCCGGAGCCAGGGCCAGGTGCCCAACTATGAACCCGGCAAGGATCAGGCCCTTCAGGACAAGATTGCGGAACGCGGGATGAGCGGGGCGAAATCCGGAATACGACATGGGAAGCCTCCCGGCCAGCCGACAACGCCGCGCGGAAAAACCCGGCGCCATCGCAAAAGCATAAAATTTGGTGAGGAAATGAAATTGCTTTCAGCACCTCAGGATCATGGGCAAGGTTTTTCGAAATGATTCCGGCGGTCAGGGGGTATGAAATTGCCGGAAATGATGCCCGTTAGCTTTGGCTGTTGAAGAGGCCTCCCAATGCCGTCCTGTGAACCAGTTCAAGCTCGATCCTGATTAATATGATCTGAAAAATCCGTATGTCGACTATCAGGGGGTTACGTTACCACAATTGTTGGTCGTGGTCAATGGGGTGCCCAAAACAACGCATCCCTCGGGAAAGAAATGGCCGCCTTTCCGGGAAAGGCGGCCACTGGTCAAAGAACATTCCAATCAGTGAAACAACGCTTTGACCCCGCCCCAGGAAACACTCGTCACGGGCATAACCGTCGGGTTGAGGGTAAAGGTCGGTTCCCCGACACCGCTTGGATACGGGGTGAGATTGATGAGCTCCTGGCCATCCATGGGACTCTCGTGGGAGTTGATGTAGCGGGGTTCGTCTCCCCCACCGGGGCCGGTGTATCTCGTGATGTAGAACTGCGCGGGTTCCGAGTCCAGAGGGACGATGATGAAAGTCAGCAGATGGTTGACGGTCTGGAACGGGATGGTGGGGTGAGCCACCAGGAAACTCGGCGGGGTGCTGATGGTTAGGGAACCCGCGACGGGAAGGTTCCAACCCCAGACCGTGATGTTGTCCGGGACGACAATGGAACATTCCCAGGCTCCCAGGTACTGGTCACCCGATGGCCGCGTCAGCAGCAGGTAGACCTCCATGGGAACACCCTCTTCCAGCTGCACCTGGTTGACCATGCCGGCCATGTCGGCGTAGATCCCGATGCCGTCGGGATTGGGATCGATCTGGGCGGTTCCGGTGGCCGCCCAAAGGATCATGCATCCGAAAATCACTATTAATTTTTTCATGATTTCCTCCAAATTTTTAAAATCCACAGCGAATCAAATAGGAACATCAGCAACACCTGGTTTAGGTTAAGGAAATGAAAAACAAGGGTCAAAAAACGGGGGATGATTGACCGGATTCGAGAACCAATGCTAGGATCGGCCGGAAAATCAAGCAATCCGGGGCTTTACAAAGGACGGCAACATGGCTGACTTCGCGCGCCCGCGGGCGGATGAGTACCATCCCTACTACCAGACCTACCTGGACCTGGTGCCCGCCGACATCACCGACGTCCTGCAGCACCTGAAAAAGCAGGGCCTGGAAATGCTGACCCTGATGCGCACCCTGGACGACGCGCGCGCCGAATATCGCTACCAGCCGGACAAATGGTCGATCAAGGAAATCATCGGACACCTGATCGACACCGAGCGGCTGTTCGCGTTTCGCACCCTGTGGCTGGCCCGGGGGGAACTCAACGAGCAGCCGGGCATGGACGAGAACCTGTGGGGGCGCAATTCCAATGCCCATGCCCGCCGGCTGCCCGCGCTGTGGCGCGAACAGCATGTGTGCCGCACGGACCATGTGTACCTGTTCCGGAGTCTGGACCAGGCGTCTATCGCTCGCCGCGGCACCATCAACGGAGTGGAAACCACCGCGCGGACCATCCCCTGGGTGATTGCGGGGCACGAGCGGCATCACCTCAAGGTGCTGAAGGAAAGATACGGAGTGGGCTAACCGGACTAGCCGGTCACGACCTCCGAAGTAATACTCACCGGATTGCAGATCGTGTCCCAGATGGGCGAGTGTTCATTGGTGTAGTTGTGCAGCTCGGAAATCTTTTCCTTCGGCGCGTCGGACTTCACGAATGTCTTGATGCTCAGGTCGCTCAATCCGGCCCGCTTGTTCCCGATGTTCATGAATCCCTCGAGGCTGCCGTTCCCCGTGATTTCAAAGGAGAGTTCCTCGAGGTCGATTCCCATGGCCGCCGCGTTGGCCGCGTAACCGACCGTCAGGCAGGCCGCCAGGGCACTGATCAGGGTCTCGGCGGGGCTGATGCCCTTGTCGCTGCCGAGAATCTGATTGGGTTCGTCGGTACTCAGGGAATGTTCCTTCTCGCGACTGCCGGCCTCTCCGCCAACCGCGAAGCTGCTGGTGGTGTGGGTGGCCTTGAAGCCGTTTTCCCATTTTGAGGTGACGGTGAAGGTGAGCTTTCCGTTGGCCGGGTCGGATTTTACGGCTTCGACGGCCGCCATGAGATCATCGACGTTGACACCGTTCTTCATCGTGGCTTGCGACATGAGATTTTTCCCTTCGCCTTTGATTGATGGTATACTGGTGGTTGGTTGGGTTTATTGTCCCCTGAAATTCATAGTAATTTAATGGGAGATAGGCCGCCACTGCCACCCTGCCGACGGAATAGCGGGCACTCCAGGGAAATGGCATTCCGGGTCGATTTCCCCGAAAATGAAACTCAGCATTGAAATCTGGAGATCTTGAACTAAATTTTGATCGATGATTGACCGAGGGGAACCAGGAATTCAGGGAGTATTAGTAATGACGAACAAGCCCCAAGTAAGTTCAGAGTTGGCCGACTACAAGGTCGCGGACATCAGCCTGGCCGATTTCGGCCGCCGGGAAATGAACCTGGCCGAAACCGAAATGCCGGCCCTGATGGCCCTGCGCAAGAAATACAGCGCCAGCAAGCCGCTGGCCGACGCCCGTATCCTGGGCTGCATCCACATGACGATCCAGACCGCCGTGCTCATCGAGACGCTGGTCGAACTGGGCGCCGAGGTGCGCTGGTCGTCCTGCAACATCTTCTCGACCCAGGACCACGCCGCCGCCGCGGTCGCCGCGTCCGGCACGGCTGTCTACGCCTGGAAGGGCCAGACCGTCGAAGAGGGCGAGTGGTGCATCGAGCAGACCATCCTCAAGGACGGGGTGCCCTGGAACGCGAACATGATCCTGGATGACGGCGGCGACCTGACGGCCATGGCCCACGAGAAGTATCCCCAGATCCTGGAGAACGTCCACGGCATCACCGAAGAGACAACCACCGGCGTGCACCGCCTGCTGGAGATGGTGGAGACCGGCGAACTGAAGGTGCCGGCCATCAACGTGAACGACTCGATCACCAAGTCGAAAAACGACAACAAATACGGTTGCCGCCACAGCCTGAACGACGCCATCAAACGCGGCACGGATATTCTCATGGCCGGCAAGAAGGCCCTGGTCGTCGGCTATGGCGACGTGGGCAAGGGTTCGGCCCAGAGCCTGCGCCAGGAAGGCATGATCGTCAAGATCAGCGAGATCGATCCCATCTGCGCCATGCAGGCCTGCATGGACGGGTACGAGGTGGTTTCGCCCTACATCGACGGCATCAACACCGGCACCCTGGACGGCATCAACACCGACCTGATGGGCAGCCTGGACCTGATCGTCACCACCACCGGCAACACCAACGTTTGCGACCGGCACATGATGGCCACCATCAAGGCAGGCGCGGTGGTCTGCAACATCGGCCATTTCGACAACGAGATCGACACCCAGTTCCTGCGCGACAACTATGACTGGTCCGAGGTAAAACCCCAGGTCCACCGCATCCAGCGGGACCCCGCCGACGAGCACGACTATATCCTGCTGCTGTCGGAGGGCCGCCTGGTCAACCTGGGCAACGCCACCGGGCATCCTTCCCGGATCATGGACGGGTCGTTCGCCAACCAGGTGCTGGCCCAGATGCACCTCTACGGGAAGAAGTGGGCCGACACCAAGAGCGAGCCCATCACCGTGACCGTCCTGCCCAAAAAGCTGGACGAAGAGGTGGCCGCCGACATGGTGCGCGGCTTCAACGGCGTGATCACCAAGTTGACGCCCGAGCAGGCCGACTACATCAACGTAAAGGTTGAAGGTCCGTTCAAGAACGGGGACTACAAGTACTAGTGCGGCCCCTCGGACTGGTTGTCGACGGCTCCATGGATCACCGCCACGGCCGGAAAATCGAACCGGTCGGTTGCGCCTTCGATACCTTGTTTGGCAGGGTCGCCCCCCGGGGGGCGACCCGGGGCACTTGGTACGTTGCCGGGCGGCGTATTGTTGACAATAAATATGAAGGCCGATTCTGAGTTTTTACATATTGAAAACAAATAAATTGTTCGAAAAAGTGTCCCCGGGGACACTTCTTATATGGTTTACCTATTGGAAACAAATGAGTTAATGATTCGAAGGCCAAGCCGGAATCTCCAAAAGATCATGACCCCTTACGGTGGATTTCCGATGGGGGGATTGCCGGCCGGATACAGTTTCAGAGGTACGAACTGGACCTTTCAGCGAATGGATCCCGATGTCTGAAAAATCTCCCGCCCCCGTTACCGGGGTGCTCGAAGCTCCACAGAAGGGCGGCGGTTTTCTCCGTGATCCCGCGCGCTCCTTCGCTCCGGATCGCAGTGATGTCCTTGTCCCGGCCAAGCTGATCCAGAAATGGAACATGTCGACCGGCGCCCTGGTGGTCGGTGGGGCGAAGAAGGGCCCCAAGGGCCTGATGCTGGACAATGTGGATACGATATGCGGGGTGGATCCCGCCGAATTCGCGGGCCGCACCCCCTTGAAGCAGCTGACCGCCCTGAACCCCGAACAGCGTTTCAACCTGGGTAAGGGGGCCAACCCCTCCATGCGGATCATCGACCTGATCGCGCCGATCGCCCGGGGCACGCGGGGGCTCATCGTGTCCCCACCCAAGGCGGGAAAAACCACGCTGCTGGAAAACCTGGCCACGGCCATCCATGAAGATGCCCCGGAAACGCGCATCGTTGTTCTGCTGATCGATGAACGGCCCGAAGAGGTCACCCATTTCCGCCGCGCCACGCCGGCCGAGGTTCTGGCCAGCAGCAGCGACCAGAGCATCGCCGACCACGTCCGCCTGGCCAAGATGGCCATGTCCCAGGCCGTGCGCGAGGTCGAGTGCCGGCATGATGTCGTCGTCCTGCTCGACAGCATCACCCGCATGGGGCGCGCCTTCAACCAGAGCGGGCGGGGATCCGGACGCACCATGAGCGGCGGTCTGGATTCCCGGGCCCTGGAAATCCCGCGCAAGTTCTTCGGCATGGCGCGCAACGTGGAAGGCGGCGGTTCCCTGACGGTGATCGCCACCGCGCTGGTTGATACCGGCAGCCGCATGGACGACATGATCTTCGAGGAGTTCAAGGGCACCGGCAACAGCGAGATCGTTCTGGACCGCAATCTAGCGCAGAACCGCATCTTCCCGGCCATGGACCTCAGGGCCAGCGGCACCCGCCGTGACGAACTCTTTTTCAGCGAAGAGGAATTCGACGCCCTGACGCTTTTGCGGCGCCGGGTCGTCGCCGCCCACCCCAAGCCCGCCATGGAGGGCATGCTCAAACTGATGGAAAAATATGACAGCAACGAAGCGCTGTTGGCGGGAATCTCCGGCGAGTGATCACTCCCCTGAATCGACGGGAGTACGGAATGGACGGCAGTGACAAGGCAACACCGGCCTATCTTTCCCTGTGGCGATCGGGCGAGCTGAAGAAGCGGGCTGTCCGGGCCCGTGAGCATCTCC
>JBDLKA010000102.1:0-11953 GCA_039714075.1 Candidatus Krumholzibacteriota bacterium
GTCGAACTCGCCCAGGTGGTCGAGCATCATCTTGGCCGACAGGATCATGGCGATGGGGTTGACCTTGTTCATGCCCACGTACTTGGGCGCCGAACCGTGCGACGGCTCGAACACGGCCACCTTTTTGCCGATGTTGCCGCTGCAGGCGAAACCGAGGCCGCCCACCAGCTGGGCGCACAGGTCGCTGACGATGTCGCCGAACATGTTGCTGGCCACCAGCACCCCGTAGTCCTCGGGGTTCTTGACCAGCCACATGCACATGGCGTCGATGTTGGTCTCCCACAGATCGATGCCGGGGTACTCCTCGGCGATCTTGCGGGCCTCGCGCACCATCAGGCCGCTGGTCTCTCGCACCACGTTGGGTTTCTCGACGACGGTCACGGATTTGTAACCGAACTTCTTGGCGTACTCGAAAGCGTCACGCACGATGTTCTGGCAACCCTTGCGGGTGAAGATCCGCGTCGAGATGGCGATGTCCTCGTTGTCCACGCCGTCCATCTTGCCCATCTGGGCGGGATGCGTCTGGGTCAGCTTGTCACGGACGTCCTGGGGCAGGGGATGGTACTCCACGCCCGCGTACAGACCCTCGGTGTTCTGGCGGAACACGACCAGGTCCAGCCCGTCCTTGAAGTTCAGCGGGTTGCCCGTGTAGGCCTTGCAGGGACGCAGGTTGGTGCTCAGGTTGAATTCCTGACGCAGCTTCACGATGGGGCTGCGGTACACCTTGCCGGTGCCCTGCAGTTCGGGAACCAGCGCGTCCTCGGCCTCTTCCTTGGGCAGGCTGGTGATGGCGCCGAACAGGGCGGCATCCACGTTGTTCAGCATTTCGATGGTGCGGTCGGGCAGGGGGTTGGCTTCGGTCTTCCAGAACTCCCAGCCGATGTCGCCGTGCACGTACTCGGCGTCGAATCCCAATTTGTCCAGCACGATGCGGGTGGCGTCCATGACGTCGACTCCCACTCCGTCGCCGGGCATCCAGCCGATGGTGTACTTGGCCATTTTCCAGTCTCCTTGAAAGGATCCGTGGTTTTTGGGCCCCCGGGGGGCCCGGAATTGATGCCCCCAAGATATTCGCCCGAGGCCGGAAAGCCAAGCGGGGGGTTTGGTTTCTCTATTACTGCGCCTGGCCGCAAAAACGATCCAGGCATCAAAAAGAGGTGTCCCCGGGGGCACCTGTTTTTGCTGTATTGTGATTCCTGCGGGATATTTTTTGCCTATACTGTAACCTACCCCTCAAAGTGGACCAGCGATTTTTGGAGCAATCTGGCATAATCAAGCCGGGCAATCAGCAGGCTGTGAAACTTATCCCACGAACTGTGACTATTTGCCTGCTCCATTGACCATTTGGATCGGCCCAGATAAAGCGTAGACAGATGAAGGAAATAACATAATGACGGTAGGGAAAACCCTCTTATTCAGGGCTACAATATGTGCGGTGATGTTTTTTCCCTCGTTGCTTTCCGCTTCCGGGGAGGACGCGATACTGAGACATTCGTTTGCGGAACCCGGAATCTCGGAGTTGACCGCCGGGATCAATGAAGTGCCTGGTGACTATAGCCAAGCCGTTGCGGAAAACATCATCTGTAGATGGAAGGCGATACCAAATAGTCTGGTCCAAAACCCGGATATGAAATGGCAATCAATTGTATTTCAAGCGAATGGAAATGTTGAAATCTCCTACGAAATGAATAGCGATGGGATCGATCAACAGTTCGTTGGGTCATATGAAGTTGTTCACAAGGCGAAATTGGGGAGGGGAAATCCACCCAACATCGTGATCAGGTCACGACATGCGGAAATTGAAAACCTGAATGTTCTTGTCAAAGTGAGAATCGGTGAATTCAGCTACTTTCCCCCGGGCAATCCTGTACTGTGGTTCCAGGATCCGGATGGTTATGACTACGTTTTTGAACCTGCGGAGATTTCGGATGAACGTCGGATGAAGCTTCTCTACCGAGCAAGTACCAAAGAAGAAGATGATTCCCACAGGAATACGAAAAATAATCATTTCCAATAATGTCGGGCTACGGACCCAATCGTGACGCCAAGGTCCTAGAACGACCCCGCCCCAACCTCAATCGCGTACCCGATACTCTCCCAGTTCAAAAACCCTTTGTTCTTCATCCCGAACCGAACCCCCCAGAAATCCGTCCCCAACACCGTCAGGAACCGCAGCGGCGTGGCGTTCATGTTGAAACGCATCTTGAGGCCGGCCTCGGTCATCTGGTCGGTGTGCAGATTGCCCTCGTCGTCCTTGTCCCACTCCCAGCCCATGGCGAAATAGCCGTCGAACCAGCGCGAGGCGCTGGTGGTGTACATCAGGTTCCAGGACAGATCGCGGAATTTCTGGTCCTTCAGGTAGACCCGGTTCACGAACCAGCCGCCACCGACGGGATCGGCCACGTTCTTGACGATCAACAGGGGGAAGATCATGGACAGGCCGACGGTGTTCTTGCGGCTGCCGTAGTTCAAGCCCTCCAGCCGGAGCGAAAGGGAATAGGAGTTGATGAACCTGTCCTCGTCCAGCCAGCGGCCGAACTTGGTGAGGTCCGTGTTCTCCACGATCTCCGGCCAGTCCTCGTCGCCCTTGTCGGCGATGAAGTGGGTCAGGTGCGGATCGTAGGCCTCGGCCAGATCGGACCGGGGGAAGGGACGCAGTTCGTAGATGGCGTTGTCCGGGGCGTAGACCCCGTCCACCAGGTACTTTTCGTGCAGGGCGAATCCCTCGAAAGAAGGCGGGAAAACCCGGTATTCCGGGGTCCGCTTCTTGGCCATCCAGGCCTGCCAGCCGCCCGAGTACAACCCGCCCGAGCGCATGATGTCCCGCAGGCCCCAGGCGTCGTTGACCCGGGTGTTCACGTCGTAGGTCGGGGTGTAGACGCCGTCCTGATTCTTGTCGGGACAGCTGGCGTGCTTGCCTTCCTCGACCAGGATGGTCATGGGAAACTCGGTGTACTGGTCAGTCAGCAGGGTGTTGTCGTACCACAGGATGCCGTGCGCCTTGGCGATGGTGCGGTCGACCCGCAGGGCGTAGTGGGGCTTCTCGCAGTGTTCGCAACGCTGGATGAAGGTCTTCAGGTAGACGGCTTCGACATCGTGCTCATGGGCGCCCAGGCCCTCTTCGCTGGGGTAGTAGAAGAAAAAGTCGAGGTCCACGCCCGCGATCTGCCGGAAGTCGACCAGGGTGTCGACGCGGTCGGCGTCCTCGGCGATGATGACTTCGTCGTCCTGGTCGGCGCGCACCAGCAGCGTGCGGATCCGGTAGTAGACCACCGGGGATTCGGCCACGCCCTCGAACGGGAAGGCCATCGGCACCATGATGTCCTTGCCGGAGGCGCCCAAAAGGTTCGGCTCGTCGGGCGACAGCCACAGGATGGGGGCGCACAGGGCGGCGTACTGCTTGAAGGTGATCTTGGGGTCCTCTCCGGCGGCGATGACCCCGACGGCGTCTTTCAGCCGGCAAACGGGCTCGCCGGGGGATTCCTCCGTCGGTTCGGCGGCAAAAGCGGGACCGGCCAGGGCCGTCAGCAAAACCATCAAAATTACCAGAACGGATATCTTCTGCGACATGGCCCATCTCCCGGTTGGCTCCCCGCGGTCCCAAGTGGGCCGGATCATGCCAAAGAAGACCGGCATGGTCAACCATCGCCGCGGGGCGGAAAGCCAAAAAAGGAATTGACCGCTCAATGTCGATTGTACTTGCCTGCCTTCTATGGGGCAGGCTGTTAAGACGTACTTTGCCAGCACGCTGAAGGTGGAGCGGTCGGACTGGAAGAAATACCGGACCCGGAAGGAAGCAGCGGATGATCTCAACTGGTGGATCGGGACGTGGTATAATCAGAAGAGGCTGCACTCGAGCCTGGGTTACAAGACCCCGAACGAGTATGGAAAAGAGAAGAAAGTTGCTTAATCAAAAGTCGGAAATACTAGGGCAAGATCAGAGTGTCAAGCGGTGTGTATTTTGTTCGATTAAAGGGGCTGGAAGTTGATCTGATAAAAAGGGTTGTTTTGCTGAAATAGGGGAGCGGCCAACATGGCTCACAGAAATGACACCGCAGTAATGATTTGCTTAATAGGGCTTCTGTTGGCGACAACTCCCGCTTTGGCTGCTTCCTGGCTGGTCACCAAAGAGGGTAACGGCGACTTTTTGGTCATTCAGGAGGCAGTTGATATTGCGGCCTCCGGAGATACGATTTTTGTCGGACCAGGATACTATGACGATTTTCAATGGCTCAGTTTGGGGAATTCTGCAGTATATGTTTTTTCAGAAGACAAAGACCTGACTATTATCGGTGAAGGTCCTGACAGGACCTTTGTGGGCTTCCAGAACCCTCCCTTTGTCCCTCGCGTGTATTTATATGGGATCTTGGTCAGGGGAGATGGCGTTTCCCTCCGTGTTGAAGGGATTGGATTTAATGACATGAATGGTGACGCCATTCGGCTGGAGAGAGGACATCTAGAGGTTTCCAATTGTGATTTCCAAAATACTAGATCCGGGATTTTTGCCTTTGCTCCTGGGGGCGGCTTTGTCCGCAATTGCAATTTTGATAACATTGGGTATCGCCCGACAATTATTGGCGGTACAAGTGTCAGTTTTACCACGGATTCAGAAGGGATGGTAATCGAAAACTGCAATTTTGAGCATTGTTGGCAAGGTGTTGGATTTTTTTGGGACTGTACGGATATGATGGTTCGTTTTTGTAATTTTTATAATGGTGATGTTGGAGTTAATTTCACCGACGGTTCTTCGGGTACTGTGCGAGAATGTACCCTTTCCAATATGGGATCTTATGGTGTTGTGGGGAATAGGGCGGGCACTGTTGTTATTGAAGACAACCGAATCACGGTGAGCAATCCATCATATGTTGCTTATGGGTTCAGTGTTTTCAGTTCACCCGGGATCTATGTTCTTCGCCGTAATGTGATTGTTGCCGAAGGAATAAGTCATTGTCTGAATTTTTCCCTACCTGGGTTTTTCATTAATTCTCACGACAATCATTTTTTACGGTATGGAGATACCTCCCTTTTTGCCAGAGCCTATGTTAGTGACTCCTACGTTGGCGACCCTCTTCACGTGGATCTGGGGGGGAATTGGTGGGGGACCACGGATTCGACCTATGTGGCTCAGTGGATTGAGGACCGGAACGATGATCCAGACCTGAAATACTACATCGATTATCAGCCCATGCTCAACGACGCGGTTCCAGTGGAAAAAACCAATTTGGGAAGCATAAAGGCTATGTTTCGGTAACTCGAATTGTGAAAACTCAGAACAACCCCGCCCCAACCCGGTCTGTCACGGTCAGCCTGCTTTAAGTTCGTTCTCCGCCTCCTACAGTAATCCGACATCCAGGTATTTACGATAGCCCCACTTCGTTCCCGAGATATGCCTGAGTCTGGCCACCACCAGCATCAGAGCCCCATTAAAGGTTGCCTGATCCGGGGCCTGAAGTTAAGTATGGAGGGCTCAAAAAACCGTTGAATCGGTCTTTATCGACCTTTACCGCAGGGGTGCCCATGTCCAGACCTCCCGGCTCCAAATTACTGTTGATATTCCTGTTGGTTCTGGCGGTCCTGGATCCCGGTCAATCGTTCGCCTCGGACCCCCCCAAACCAGGCGCCGGCCCCTGGAACCTGACCCTGTTCCACACCAACGACACCCACAGCTATTTCCTGCCCCGGCCCGCGTCCTGGCGCGACGACGGCCGCATGGTCGGCGGCGTGATCCCGCTGGCCTGGCACCTGGAAGACCAGCGCCGGACCACCACGAACGATCTGTTCCTGGACGCCGGCGACTTCATGACCGGCAACCCGGTGTGCAACCTGGAAGAGGACGGCACCCCCGGCGTGGCGGTGGCCCGCATGATGACCGCCCTGGGTTATGACGCCGGCGTCATCGGCAACCACGAATTCGACATCGGCAGCACCAACGTTTCCGCCCTGGTGCCGCATTTCGGTTTTCCCTTGTTGGCCGCCGATATCGTCGACGAAAAAGGGGAGCCGGTTTTCCGGCGTGAACCGTTGATCATCACCAAAGGCGACCTGAAAATCGGGATCATGGGAGTTTCCTGCGACGGCATGGAGGAAGTCGTGGCTCCCAGCCGGATGCCCGGACTGGCCATGACCGACCAGGCAGAACTGGCGCGCAAACTGGCCGCCGACATCGACGACCAGACCGATCTGCTGGTTCTCATCACCCACAACGGGGTGGGCGGCGACAAGGAACTTGCGCGGCGGCTGGAGGGCTCGGGCATCGACATCATCGTCGGGGGCCACAGCCACTCGCGGCTGAAGCAGCCGGTGCTCGAGGGCGGCATCCTCATTGTGCAGGCCGGATCGAAGATGACCAACCTGGGCCGGTTGGACCTGAAGGTCGCAGACGACCGGGTGGTCGAATACAACGGCCGCCTGGTGACCCTGTGGTCCGACGGCACGCACGCGGATCCGGAGCTGACGAAACTGGTGCAGGGCTACGAGCATCGGGTCATGGAGGAATTCGGGCAAACCATCGGCTCCGCCCCCCACGACCTGAAAAAGGGCCGCGGCGAAAGCAACCTGGGCAACTGGCTGGCCGACGTGATGCGAAACAGCGCGGGCGCGGACGTGGGCGTCGTCAATTCCGGTGGGATCCGCAAGGGCATCAAGGCCGGACCGGTCACGGCGCTGGACATCCACGAGATGCTGCCCTTCGCCAACGCCCTGGTCACGGTCGAACTGACCGACCGGCAGCTGGCCGCCGTCGTGCAGCAGAACGCCGACGCCGCCGTGAGCCGCAAACACGGCATACTTCAGGTGTCGGGAATCAGTTATACTTATCGCCGGGCGCCGGACGGCGAAACCGCCGAGGTGCAGGAAATCCTGGTGAACGGAAAGCCGCTGGCTGCGGGCGGCGTCTACACTGTGGCCATGCCCGACTTCGTGGGGATGATGGCCGACGTCTACCTGAACATCGAGATGCCCCCCGTGGAGGACCAGGGGATCACCATGTCCGCCGCGGCCATCGCGTCAATTGTGAAAACGGGTACGATCACGGCCGAGGTCGAGGGCCGGATCAGGGAATTGAAGTAGGACGGCATTCCTTTTGGCTGAAAACTACGACAGCACCTATGAAGAGGACGAGGCGGTGTTCGGCGAGAAAGAGTCGCACCTGCTGGAAAAGTGCGCCGAAATCATCCCCGAGGGCGCCCGGGTGCTGGATCTGGGCGTGGGGCAGGGACGCAACGCCTTTCCGCTAGCCCGGTTGGGTTACCAGGTGACGGGAATCGACACCTCGCAGGTGTCCGTCGATACGGTGAACCGTCTGGCCAAAGAGGAAAAGCTGCCCGTCGAGGCCATCCTCCAGGATTTCATGAATTTCGAGCCGGACCGCAGCTTTGACGTGGTCCTGTGTTTCGGACTCATGCAGATGCTGGACCTGCAGGGCTGTGCCTCGCTGATCGAACGGCTCCACCACTGGACTCGGCCCGGCGGCGTGCTTTTCCTGACCGCCTGGCATATCGACGACCCGTCCTTCGACACCTGTTGCAAGGATTGGGAACGGCGCAGCGGCCGCACCTTCCGCTCTGCGGACGGGGAGATGAACCGTCTTTTCCTGGAAAGCGGGGAAATCCTCAAGCTGTTCTTCCGCTGGGAGGTCGTGCACCACTGGGAGGGGCTGGGCAAGCCCCACAAGCACGGCGCCGGGAAGGAAGAGCGGCACGGCGAGGTCGAAGCGGTGCTCATCCGGCCGAAAAAATGAGTTTTCATATTTCAGCTGATATCATTATTCAGAAACTGATAATAAATTAACAGAATAACTGGTATCCCCCTTGGGGGTGTGGTATACTCAAATTGCCAGTACATTGGGTATATGGCGCAAACATTTTTCCGGCGGTCTCGTAGTCTGTAGTACCCCGGCTTTGATCCAATCGGCCGCAAACTCAGGCTGGCGGGATGCACCAACCGGAACCGCACCCCACGCGGATTCGGACGGCACGGCAGCATGCCGCAAAGCAAGGAAGGTGCCGCATGACGGCCAATATCTACTCGGTGGACTACTACTACACCACGGTCGAGGACCAACCCGGCCAAGGCTGCCGGTTTCTGGAAACCCTGGCCTCCGAAGAGGTCAATCTGATCGCATTCAACGCGTTTCCGGTGGGCAGGGACCGGACCCAGCTGGTCATCTACCCCCTGAACGCCACCTGGCTGGGCGACCTGGCCCGCAACCAGGGCCTGCGGCTGGTGGGGCCCCACCACGCCTTCATCATCCATGGTGACGACGAATTGGGCGCCCTGGTTTCCATCCACCAGAAACTCTGTGACGCCAGCATCAACGTGTCGAGCGCCAACGGGATCACCGATGGTCGCGGCGGCTACCGCTACATCATGCACGTGCATCCGGATGATTATCAACGGGCCATGGAGATCCTGGACGTGGACCAGAACATGAAATCCCTGGCGGATTTCCATCTGGAACTGCACCGCAGGTTCGAGCACAAGGGCTGATTTCGGGTCCTGGGGCCACGTTTCCGCCTGGATGAACGCGGTTCGTGGTTGCGCCGTCTGGTTGCCATTTCGAACTCCTGCCGCAAATCCCCTTGAATATTTCCGGGTTCTGACCGTCAATTATCGGTGCATACGGGATGACGATATTCGGGGCTCCAAATTCCGGGACCATTTGTGACCAATCATGGCCGATAAACGCAACCGAATCCTGATGGCGCTGATCATCCTGGCCTTTTTCGCCGGGACCCTGGCTCTCAGCCGCCAACGGACCATCGACGGCGACGAGGGATACTACGCCACCGCCGCCCGTCTGGTCAGCGAGGGCAAGACCCCGTACCTGGATTTTTTCTATCCCCAGATGCCGTTGCTGCCCTACATCTACGCGCCGGCCTACAAGCTGGCGGGATCCTCACTGGCGAACATGCGCCTGATGTCGGTGGCCGCGGGGGTTCTTGCGGTGGTTTTGTGGGGTTTGATGCTGCGCCGCCGCCGGCCCGAACATGCCGGCATCCTTCTGGCGGGATTGGCCCTGGTGGCCATGAATCCCTACTTCCTGTCCTGGAACGTCACGGTCAAGACCTACGCCCTGACCAACCTGGCGGTTTTCGGCGCCTGGTGGGCCTTGGACCGAGGGCTGCATTCGCGGCGGCTTTGGTGGTTCGCCGCGGCGGGCCTGGCGGCCGGCCTGGGTGTCGGCGTGCGTCTTTTGTATCTGCCCTGGGCCGGGATGCTGGCGCTGGCGTTGGGCTGGCTCCAGTGGCGGGAAGGCGGCCGGGGCTTTCGCCTGGGAAACATGGCGGCTTACCTGGCGGGTCTGGTGCTGGGGTTGGCCCCGTCGATGGTATTTTTCGCGCTGGACCCGGACCGCTTCCACTTCAACAACCTGGCCTACCACCAACTCAGGTACAGTTTTCTGGTCAAGGACGGGGTTGGTCTGGGCGGTCGGGTCCTGGCCGCGATTTCCGCCCTGGGCAAGGCCCTGTTCCTGAATCCTTTCATGGTGTTCCAGCTGATCCTGGTGGGCTTCGGCATCGATTGGATCAGGCGCAATCCCGGCAACCCGCTGCGACCCCTGGTGATTATTTCGGGCTTCGGCGCGGCCGCCCACACGGTGGCCTGCCTGTTTCCCGATCCGGTCTACGAGCAGTACTTCACCGGCCCCTTGACTCCCCTGCTGGCCCCGCTGGTGGTGGCCGGACTGGTTCGCGTGGTGGGTTTGGTAAAAAAACCGGGGCCCGTTATTGCGGGTGTCCTGGTATTGGCGGCGGTCTTGTCGGTGGTGGATCTGCAGGTCCGGAAAACGGGGATGGACTGGGAGGAGGTGTGGACCTTCGAACACCTGGCCAAGGTGAGCGCGGCCATCGAAGCCCGCACCGAGCCGGATGATGTGGTCATGGCCTTCTGGCCCGGTTATGTGTTCGAGACGGGGCGGGAATATCTTCGCGGTCTGGAAAACCAGTTCGCCCTGGGGGTTTCGGAAAAGCTGGACCTCGTTCAGAAAGACCACTATCACGTGGCGGGCAAGGAACTGGTCCTCATGGCGTTCGATATGCAGTATCCCGAGGTGGTGGTGCTTGGCGCCTGGATGCACGAGCTGAACACCACCATCGACCAGAGGCATTTGCCGATCATTCTGGAAGAGCTGGAGGCGAAGTATGAACTCCGGGAATATTACGGGGAGTCGAAAGTTTTGACCCGCAAGGCGGTCCCCGACGGAAAAGCGGACGCACCCTGACAGACCGGGCCTTTCTTGCCGGGTGTGGCCGCCTCTGCTAAGTTTTGGTGACTTTGGCGCCCGATCCCTGACAAATTCCACCAAGGAAACCCAATGGCCCAGTCGAACGCCGCCGGCATCCCCACCCGGGACCTCCAATCCTTCATTCGCTTTCTCGAGGATAAGGGCGAGCTGATCCGGATCAGCGAACCGGTGGACCCCCATCTGGAGGTCACCGAAATCGCCGACCGTTTCGTCAAGGACGGCGAAAATCCCGCCCTGCTGTTCGAAAATCCGGTGCCGGGAAAACTGAGCGCGGCGGCCGGCCGCACCGAAGCGGCCCTGAACGCCGAGGGAAAACCAGTGCCGCTGCTGATCAACCTGTTCGCCAGCCGGCAGCGCATGGCCTGGGCGCTGGGTTGTGAGAGTATCGAGGAGGCCGTCGCGAAGATCGAAGAGCCCTTGAAGATGGGCCCGCCTGAAGGCCTGTGGGACAAGGTGCGCATGCTGGGCAAGCTCAAGGGCTGGGGCGAAGCGATGCCCAAAAGCGTGGGCAAGGGCGCCTGCCAGGATATCGTGATCCAGGGCGAGGATCTGCAGCGGCGCGGCCTGCTGGACGTGATGCCGGTGCTGACCACCTGGCCGAAGGACGGCGGGCCGTACATCACCCTGCCCCTGGTGATCACGCGCAACCCGGAGAACGACCGGCGCAACATCGGCATGTACCGCATGCAGGTGTTCGACGGCGTGACGACGGGAATGCACTGGCAGATCCACAAGACCGGCGCCGCCCATTACGCCGAATACGAGAAAAGCGGCGAGCGGATGCCCGTCTGCGTGGCGGTCGGCGGTCCTCCGGCGCTGACCTACGCGGCCACGGCGCCGTTGCCGCCGGACATCGACGAGGCTATGTTCGCGGGATTTCTTACCGGTGAACCTGTGCCTATGACCAAAGCCGTGACCTGCGATCTGGAGGTGCCGGCCGAAGCGGACTTCGTGATCGAAGGCTACGTCGAGCCGGGCGAGCGTCGCACAGAAGGCGACTTCGGCGACCACACCGGCTTCTACAGTTTGGCCGAGGAGTTTCCGGTCTTCCATGTGACGGCCATTACCAGCCGGCGCGATCCCGTCTACCTGACCACCATCGTCGGCGTGCCGCCCATGGAGGACGGCTGGCTGGGCATGGCCACCGAGCGCCTGTTCCTGCCGCTGCTGCGTGTGCCCTTGCCCGAAGTGGTGGACTACCATCTGCCGGTGGCCGCCTGTTTCCACAACCTTGTCATCATCAGCATCAAGAAGAGGTATCCCGGCCACGCGCGGAAGGTGTGCCAGGCGCTGTGGGGCACCGGGCAGATCATGTTCACCAAGGTCGTGGTGGTCGTCGACGAAGATGTGAACGTTCACGACATGAACGAGGTCCTGTGGCGCGTGAGCAATGCGGTGGATCCGGCGCGCGACACCTTCTTTTCCGAGGGTCCGGTGGACCAGCTAGACCACACCACCAATCTGCCCTGCTACGGCGGCAAGATGGGCATCGACGCCACCCGCAAGATGCAGGGCGAACAGGGTTTCGAGCGCGAGTGGCCGCCCATCGTGGAGATGGACCCGAGGGTCAAGGACGAGGTCGACCGCAAGTGGGCCGACCTGTTGGGCGGGTTGGGCGGATCGTCAGGAAACCGATGAACGATTTCCAGGACATCCACGGCCGCAAGGCCGGTTCCTGGGCCGTGCGCGACGAGCAGGCCCACGGGC
>JBDLKA010000103.1:0-11896 GCA_039714075.1 Candidatus Krumholzibacteriota bacterium
GATGGTGTCGGCTCCGGCCTTGGCGAAAGTCGGATTCCCACCATGGATCACACCGCCGCCGCGGGAATACCGGGGCAGGTCCCCGGCCTGAACCGAAATTGCCAAAAGCAGACCGGCCGTCAATACATAGCCGAACATTCGAAAAATATTCATGGCCATCTCCACTTTGGGAACATCGAAAAACTATTTCAACAAAGTCGCCTTTCCGATCCGGACATCACCATGGGCGCGAGCTTCATAGAAATACACCCCGCTGGCAACCGATGAACCCAGGTTGTCGCTGCCGTCCCAGACAACGGTCTGATCCGCGCCTGCGGGCCTTGGCCCGTCGATCAGGGTTTTCACCAGCTGGCCGCGCACGTTGTACAGACTCAGCTTCAGATGTCCGGCCGTGGGCAGGGAGTAAGTTATCGTCGTGCTTGGATTGAAGGGATTCGGGAAATTTTGGACCGCGAAAGGGGCGCCGGGCAAGACCGGGCTCAAGGGATCCTGGAAATATGCATCAGCCAGGTATCCCATGATGTCCCGCAAAAGATAGGCGCGAGTCCCACGAAGACCACTCGTATTATCGGGATCACTGTAGACAAACATCAGGTCATGGGGCAGCGAGATGATCCGGCTCTCGTCCGGGCCCGGATTCCGGATATTGAGAGTGGCGGCCGAAAATCCGTACTGGCCGCCAAGGCCGGCGGGATCCAGGAATTCCGCGAGGCGTTGACCAGTACCGACCACATTCACTCCGTCAAAGGTGTTGATGTCAGGGCAGCCACCATAGGCGACCCAGGTCTGAACAAAACCACCAATAACCGGGTTGCCGGGAAGGGCCATGACCAGAGGGGTCGCCTGGTTGTTTATGAGGGGGCGTATATCGTCCGTCACAACAGTCACGCCCAGGTAGTTCTGCAGGAGGTCCAGATTCTCCGGTCCGGTCCCCGCCAAATCGCTGGCCAGGCCGTCGCCGGTCAGGAACATGCCCTTGCCGCCCTGGTCGAGCCAGGTTTTCAGGGTGCCGACATCATCCCCGGGGTCCTGATTGTAGTCCCCGTTGGAAATGGTGCTGTAACCCAGATCCCCCGATGTGTATATGATCTCGGTATAGTCGGCGAGGGTCTGATCCGTCGCCCGGCCCCCGATGCCGTTACCCACGCCCGAACTGGGTTGGTTGACGTAATAGGTATCCATACCCTGGCCCACAACCAAACCCATATGGCCCAACGCGGTGTACCACTTGTTTTCCCCGCCTCCGTTGGCGAAGTCGTTGACGAACAGGATTTCCGGTTGCCAGTAAATTCCCCCGCCAGAGCTGCGGATGCTCGGCAAGGCGCGGACGGTGAAAGATGGGTCGTACCCCAGGGGGTCGTCGAAGCCGGTGCTGAAACCCGTGGTATCCGGGGGCAGGAGCGCGGTCTGGGGGTCGGATCCCCCCGGCCCGCCGATGGCGTCGGTGCCTTCGATGAAATAGTGCAGGACATCGCCGGGAAACATGAAGCCGGTGTCCGGAAAATCGAAACGCCACGAATCGGTCCACTGGGATTTCGCGATACTGATGGCCGCTGTTCCAACCAGGAAACCCGAGGTTGGAATCCCCGTCCGATAGGGATCAAACAGGGGGTTGGCATCCAGGTTGTAATACAATCTGGGGTTCCTATCCAGATATGCTCCGACCCTCACGGGTTTGACCTTCACGACAACGGAATCCCCGGGGTCATTTCGCATATGCACGGCCAGGGAAATATTATTGGCCATGTCGAACCGGACGTGGTTCGAACCCAGATCACTCAAGTCAATCGTTCCCTGCTCGGGAAAATTATCCTGCGCCAGATCCATTTCCCGGGCGGAAATGGCCGGACCATGAACGGGGAACACCTTGAACGTCACGTTGTCGAAGTAGGGTGCCGGGTACCCGTCGTCACCGTGCCAGTGCCATATCCAACCCAGTTCGTAGACGGTCAACTGCACCTGGACCTCGTCGCGGCCGGGGTTCATCAGGTCCGTCACATCGTCACCGTCCCTGCGGTATTCGGGACCTCCGTAGTAGACGTAATTCCGATCCTGCCAGAGTTGCCTGGCCAGGATCTGGACGCCGTTGCCGGCCGAGCCGTCGGTATCGGCGGAACGGACACCCCACGTGTAGAAGGTGCCCGGGGCGTCGGCCGTCAGATCCTCGTGGACATAGACGTCAAAAGCGAGAATGGCCCCGTCGTAGACTGCCGCCCCTGCGTCTTTCGGGGCGGGCCATGCCATGACCGGCGATTCGATGGCGTTGTGGATGTGTTCGTCCGGCCCGGCCAGTCCTCCGGTGGTGGTCACGATGTAGCCGTATGGCCCGTAGCACCAGTTGATGCAATCACTGCCGCCGGTACCGGGCACGACGATGTCGTCGTCAATGAAGGCCACCTGGGGGTCGTAGCTCGTGGCGCAGGGGTCTGCGTCTTCCAGGCCGGTCCAGATCCGGGCGAAATCCCCCACCCCGGAATGAAGTACCGTGTGCCAGATTCCCAGGTCCGCGGGATCGCCCCCGTGTTCAAAATCCTCGAAGTAATCGGCGACGAAGGCCCCGTTTTCGAGGTGGACGTTGATGTCGTCCAACTGGCAGGCGCCGGCTGTCGGGAAGAAGCAATCCTCATCCGACCAGATTCTATCCGATCTGAAGCGGAAGTAGAGCGCGATGTCCGTTCCGTCCAGGTAATCCCCTGGCAGGTAGGTGACCGAATCGCTGACCGCAACGGTGCCCGCGCCGTCCCACACCTGCAGATCGGTATAGAACTCGTTCTCGAAGCCGTAGCTCAGGTAGACGTAGTCGTAGGCGACCTCCGTATCGTGGATCAAGGTGGCCGTCACACCCACCCGGGAACTGGTCCCCGGGTTGGGAACGGTCTGGCGGAACTCGAGAATCTCGTACCAATGGTTGCCGTACCCGCCCGTGGCGTCGGCAGAGTCGCAGGCGGCGAAAGCGATGTCGCCACACCAGGCGGCATGGTTGCCGGGATCGGCCTGGTTGTAGTTGCTCACGTGCCAGTGGGTTTCGGTCTTCATGGTCAGATCGTTGTGGGTCCAACCGTTCCAGGCGGGATAGCCGGAGGCATCCTCGAAGTCCCCATCGTAATAGGGTTCCAGGCCGCCGTCGCGGGGATCGGTGTTGTTGGTCGGGTCGTCGGAGGCGGCCATCAGGTTGACGGTGTCGGCCCCGGCCTTGGTGAAAGCGGGGTTTCCGCCGTGGATCACGCCACCGCCGCGGGAATAGCGGGGAAGTTCGTCGGCCTGGACCGAAATTGCCGCAAGGATACAAACCGTCAATACACAGGCGAACATCTTCAAGAATTTCATGATCATCTCCCTTAGGGGGCTTCGGGAAACTATTTAAGTAAGGTCATCTTTCCTATCAGGACATCTCCCATGGCGCGGGCTTCGTAGAAGTAGATCCCGCTGGCGACCGAGGAGCCCAGGTTGTCGCTGCCGTCCCAGACGATGGTCTGGTCCACGCCAGCCGGGCGCGGGCCGTCGATCAGGGTTTTTATCAGCTGGCCGCGCACGTTGTAGATGCTCAGCCTCAAATGTCCGGCCCGGGGCAGCGAGTAATTGATCGTCGTGCTCGGGTTGAAGGGGTTGGGATAGTTGCTGGTCATGAACGTGACAGCCGACGGGGCCGGAGACGGTCCGGTGGGATCACCCGCAAGGCCAAGGTAAAGCAGAACGTCACGTAGCACCTTGGCCCGCGCGGGGAGGTAATCCCCCGCCATTCCCGGGTCAGTGTAAATGTTCATCAGATCGTAGGGCATCGAAATGACGCGACTGGTGCCGGCCAATCCCGCAGTGGGATTCAGGGACGCCGCCGAGTAGATGTACGCACCGGTGGCACCGGAAGGATCACGGAACTCGGCGAGACGCTCGGTGCCGGCCCTGACATCGACGGCATCAAAAGTGCTGACACCGGGACATCCGCCATGGGCAATCCAGCTTGTGTTCCCGGGGTTGAATACCAAGTTGCCGGCCATGGTGGCGACGAACGGGGAAGCCTGGTTGCCGATGTGAGGACGAAGGTCGTTCGTCGAGACATTGACTCCCAGGTAGTCCTCGGCCAGGGCCCTGGTTGCCGCACCGGCCTGCATGAGGTCGGTAACCAGTTCGTCACCGGTCAGGAACATGCCCTTCACGCCGATGTCGAGCCAACCGGTCAAGGTCCCCACGTCATCGCCGGCGTCGTTGTTGAAATCACCGTTGGCGATCGTGTTCACGCCCAGATCGCCCGATGTGTAAATGATCTGCTGGTAACCCTGAAGGAGCAAAGAATTGGCCCGTCCCCCGATGCCGTTTCCAACCCCCGAACTGGGACCGTTGACGTAGTAGATATCGAATTTATCACCGAAATAAATCGCAAGGTTACGCATAGCTGAATACCATTTATTCTCCCCCCCTCGGTTGGCGAAATCGTTGATGAACAGCAGAGAGGGATGCGAGTTGTCGGCCTTGATCGTCGGGAGCGCGTGAACCACGAACGTGGAGTTGTAACCCATGGGATCGTGGAACACCCCGTAACCGGCGAGGTCGGCGGGCAGGGTGGACGTCTGCGGGTCGGTGCCGCCCACACCGCCGATGGCGTCGGTCGCGGAGATGTAGTAATGCAGCACGTCGCCCGGGAACAGGAAACCCGTGTCGGGCAGGTCGAAGGCCCACTGCTGGGAAGCAGGGAAGCCGCCGGACACGGCCGGCTGACCCGGGACCAAACCGACGGCAGGCAAGCCGGATGTCCGGTAGGGATCGAAGACCGGGTTGCGGTCCATGGTGTAATGCAACTGGGGATCGCCGTCGAGCCCGGCGCCCGAACGGACGGGAACAATGGTGGCGTATATCGAATCCCCGGGGTCGTTGTTCAGGTGCGAGGCTGGGGAGATATTGCGGGCCATGTCGAACCGCACGCTGTGCGAACCCAGGTCGCCATAGTCGATGGTTCCCCGTGCGGGGAAGTTGTCCTGGGCCAGATCGATCTCGCGGGCCGTCATGCCCGGACCATGGTACGGAAAGACCTTGACGGTCACGTTGTCGAAGTAGGGCGCCGGGTAGCCGTCGTTGCCGGTCCAGTACCAGACCCAGCCCAGTTCGTAGACCGTCAACTGCACCTGGACCTGGTCGCGGCCCGGATTCATCAGGTCGGTAACGTCGCCTCCTCCGCGGGAGTAGCTGGGACCCCCGTAGATGACGAAGTGGCGATCACCCCAGGGCTGCTCGGTAATGTCCTGAATACCGTTCCCGGCGGAATTGTCCGTATCCGCCGAACGGACGCCCCAGGTATAGAACATGCCGGGAGAATCAGCGGTCAGATCCTCGTGTACGAAGACCCCGTAGGAAAAGATGATACCGTCGTCATCGGGACCGACCCCGCTCTTGGGGGCGGGCCAATCCATCACCGGCGATTCGATGGCATTCTGGAGATGCTGATCATATCCTGCCAACCCGCCGGTCGTATTGACGATGTAACCACCCGGGCCGTAGCACCAATTGATGCAATGGCTGCCCCCGGTTCCCGGCACCACGACGCCGTCGTCGATGAAGGCGACCTGCGGGGTGGTGTTTTCAACGCAGGGATCTATATCACCAAGACCCGTCCAGATCTTGGCGAAATCCCCGACACCGGCAGGTAGAACGACGTTCCAGATGCCGAAATCATCGGGAACCCCGCCGTGTTCGAAATCCTCGAAGTAGTCTTCGACAAAGGGGCCGTTGACCAGGTGCACATTGATGTCGTCCACCTGGCAGGCGCCGGCGGTCGGCCAGCTGCAATCCTCGTCGGACCAGCCGCTGTCGGACTCGAAGCGGAAGTACACCGCGATGTCCGTGCCGGCAAAGTACTCGGTGGGCTGGTAAGTGACGGAATTCGACACGGCCACGGTGCCTTCGCCGTCCCAGCTCTGCATGTCGGCCATGAGCTGGCCCTGGTACAGGTAACTCAGGTAGGTGTAGTCGTACCCCACCTCCGTGTCGTGGATCAGGGTGGCGGTAATGGTTACCGTGGAACTCATTCCGGGATAGAGCACGCTCTGGCGGAACTCGATGGACTCGTTCCAATTGTTGCCGTACCCCCCCAAGGTGTCGGCGGCGCCACAGGACGGAATGTTGATGTCGCCACACCACGCCGCATGGTTGCCGGGATCGGGTTGGTTGTAATTGCTGACGTTCCACCAACTCATGGTCGGCGCGGTAATGTCGTAGTGGGTCCACCCGTTCCAGGCGGGATTGCCGACCGCATCCTCGAAATCGCCGAAATAGAATGGTTCGCCGGGTTCGTTGGTCGGGTCGTTGCGGGCAGCCATCAGGTTGACGGTGTCGCCCCCGGCCTTGGCGAAACCCGCGCTGCCGCCGTGAATGACATCACCACCCAGGGAATAACTGGGCAACTCCCCGGCACGGGCAAAAGAAACGGAAATGGCGATCAGCAGGAGAACAAGATACGAGCGAGCGAAAATACGGCATGGCATGACGGCCCCCCTTAGGCGATCAGGAAACCCATTTTAAAATGGCGAACAGGTCAGTCTGAAACTACGGAATGTTGTAATCAACATCAAGTTAGCCCTCTATTTCAAGAGGGTCATCTTGCCGATCTTCACCTCGCTTCCCACCCGCGCCTCGTAGAAATAGACCCCCGAAGAAACGCTGGAGCCCAGGTTGTCGCTGCCGTCCCAGACGATGGTCTGGTCAGCGCCGGCGGGGCGCGGGCCGTCGATCAGGGTTTTCACCAGCTGGCCGCGCACATTGTAGATGTTCAGTTTCAGATGACCGGCCGTGGGCATGGAGTACTTGATGGTCGTGCTCGGGTTGAAGGGGTTGGGGTAGTGGCTGGTCTTGAACGCAGCAACAGGCAGAGCCGGTGTCACTTCGCCGGGATCACCCGCAACGCCGAAGTACAGCAGTACGTCGCGCAACACCCGGGCCCGCGCCGGAAGAGGATCCCCGGGAGAACCTGGATCCGTGTACAGGTACATCAGGTCGTAAGGCAGCGAGACGACGCGGCTGGTGCCCGCCGTTCCTGCCGTGGCATTCAGCGATGCCGCCGAGAAAGGATACGCACCGATGGCGCCGGTGGGATCAAGGAACTCGGCGAGACGCTCGGTACCGGCCCTGACTTCGGTGGCATCGAAAGTGTTGAGACTGGCACAACCACCATAGGCGACCCAGCTGTCAACCGTTGTGAACACCGTGTTACCGCCGATGGAGGAGATGAGCAGAGTGACCTGGTTGTCGATGAGAGGACGGATATCGTTCGTCAAGACACTGACTCCCAGGTAGTTCTCTGCCAGCGCAATGGTAGCGGCACCGGCCTGCATGAGGTCGGACGCCAGTTCGTCGCCTGTCAGGAAGATGTCTTTCCCCCCACTGTCCAACCAGGAGGTCAGGGTTCCCACATCATCGCCGGCGTCATTATTGAAGTCGCCGTTGGAGATGGTGTTCACGCCCAGGTCACCGCAGGTGTAGAGGATTTCGTCGTACCCCGCGATGAGAATACTGTTGGCACGACCACCGATACCGTTGCCGGCACCGGAACTCGGACCATTGACGTAGTAGATGTCGTAATCCTCACCGGGCACCTTCCCGATGTTGTTCAGAGCGGTATACCATTCGTTTTCGCCCCCCCGATTGGCGAAGTCGTTGATGAACAATATGGGTGGATGCGAGTTGTCGGCCTTGATCGAAGGCAGGGCATGGATGACGAACGAAGAGTTGTAGCCCATGGGATCGCCGAACACGCCGTAACCCGTGAGGTCGGCAGGCAGGGTGGACGTCTGCGGATCCGTCCCGCCCACACCGCCGATGGCGTCCGTCGCGGTGATGTAGTAGTGCAGCACGTCACCCGGGAACAGGAAACCCGTATCGGGCAGATCGAAAGCCCACTTGCCGGGAGTTGCGCTCCCACTGACGCCGACAGCCGGCTTACCGGTCGAGGTACCCACCGCAGGGGTCGGACCACGGAAAGGATCGAAGACGGGGTTGCGGTCCACGGTGTAATGCATGACCGGGTCACCGTCGAAGGCGGCTCCCGTTCGGACGGGGGAGATATCCACGACCATGGAATCGCCCGGACAATTGCACAGGTGTGCGGCCAGAGAGATGTTGTTGGCGGCATCGAACCGCACGCTGTGCGAGCCAAGGTCGCCATAGTCGATGGACCCCCGCGCGGGGAAATTATCCTGGGCCATGTCCAGTTCGCGGGCATGGAAACCCGGGCCGGCGAACGGGTAGATCTTGACGGTCACGTTGTCGAAGTAGGGCGCGGGGTAGCCGTCGTTGCCGGTCCAGTACCAGATCCAGCCCAACTCGTAGACACCCAACTGCACCTGGACCTGGTCGCGGCCCTGGTTCATCAGATCGGTCACGTCGTCGCCGGCACGGATGTAATCCGGGCCGCCGTAATAGACGGAGGTCCGATCCTGCCAACCCTGTTCGGTAATGTCCTGAATACCGTGCCCCGCGGAATTGTCCGTATCCGCTGACCGGACACCCCAGTTGTAGAAGGACCCCGGCGCATCGGAGGTCAGGTCTTCGTGACGATAAATCCCAGCGGTAAAAATGATGCCGTCGTCATCGGGTCCGGTTCCACTCTTGGGAGCCGGCCAGTCCATCACCGGAGATTCGATGACGTTGTGGATGTGCTCATAAGGCCCCGCCAAACCACCGGTGGTATTGACGATGTAACCTCCCGGTCCATAGCACCAGTTGATGCACTCGCTGCCCCCCGTGCCGGGCACAACCAGGCCGTCGTCGATGAACGCGACCTGCGGGGTCGAGTTTTCGATACAGGGATCAATGTCGTGCAGCCCCACCCAGATTTTCGAGAAGTCGCCCACACCATCGGGGAAGGCAATGTTCCAGATACCGAAATCATCAGGAACGCCACCGTGCTCGAAGTCCTCGAAGAAGTCCCCCGTAAAGACATCGTTGACCAGGTGGACGTTGATGTCGTCGACTTGGCAGGCGCCCGCCGAGGGGAAGGAACAGTCCTCGTCCGACCAGCCGCCGTCCGACTTGAAGCGGAAATACACCGCGATATCCGTTCCGTCCAGGTACTCCAGGGGCTGGTAGGTGACCAAACCGTTGACAGCAAAGGTACCGGTGCCGTCCCAACTCTGAAGGTCGGCGATGACCTGTCCATGGTACCGGTAGCTCAGGTAGGTGTAGTCGTACGTCGGCTCCGTATCATTGATCAGGGTGGCTGTCACCGTGACGGTGGAGTTGGCGCCGGGATAGGGAACGGTGTGGCGGAACTCGATCATATCGTGCCAGCTGTTGCCGTAGCCGCCCACGGCATCGCCGGTATCGCAGGCAGCAATGCTGATGTCGCCGCACCAGGCCGCATGGTTGGCCGGATCGGGCTGGTTGAAATTGCTGACGTTCCAGTGGGTCTCGGTGGGCTGGGTGACGTCCCAGTGGGTCCAGCCGTTCCAGGCGGGGTTGCCGTCCGCATCCTCGAAATCCCCGTAGTAGAATGGTTCGCCCGGCCCGTTGGTGGGATCATGGCGGGCGGCCATCAGGTTGATGGTGTCCCCTCCCGCCTTGGCGAGATCCGCGCTGCCGCCGTGGATGGATTCACCCCCGAGGGTGAACCGGGGAATCTCACCGGCCTGAACAAAGGAAACGAGGGTTATTGACAGAAGAAGAAACAATGAGCGAGCGAGAAAACGGGAAAGCATGATCTGCCCCCTTAGAAGATCAAATAACCCTGAAAAATGGCGAACAGGCGCATCTGAAACTATGGAAAACCATGATTTGCGGCAAAAATGGCCTTTCATGGCATGATTTTACCACATTGTTGACATCAAATGTCCAATATTCAAGAAATGGGGCTCCATTAAACCAGGAAGCGCCTCCCCCACTACTTCAAAAGTGTCATCTTGCCTATCTTCACATCACTTTCCAGGCGCGCCTCGTAGAAGTAGACCCCCGATGAAACGCTGGACCCCAGGTTGTTGCTGCCGTCCCAGACGACGGCCTGGTCCGCACCCGCGGGCCGAGGGCCGTCGATCAGGGTTTTCACGAGTTGGCCGCGCACGTTGTAGACGCGCAGTTTCAGGTGCCCGGCCTTCGGCAGCGAGTACTTTATCGTAGTGCTCGGGTTGAAGGGATTCGGGTAATGGCTGGTTCGGAACGCGATGTTGGGTACATCTCCGGTTCCAGTGGGATCGCCTCCATTTGCGAACCCGAAGTAATGCAGGATGTTACTCAGAAGCATGGCACGGCCAGGAATTGCATGCACGGGACCGGAGGGATCCGTGTAGATGTTCATCAGATCGTAAGGCAACGAAATGACCCGGCTGGTTCCCTGCAGGCCAACCGCCGGAGCCAGGGTGGCCGCCGAGTAGGGGTACATCCCGGTCAGGCCCGCGGGATTCAGGAACTCGGCAATTCGCAGGGAGCCGGCATTCGCTTCGACGGCGTCAAAGTTGTTGATGCCGGGGCAGCCGCCGAAGGCGATCCAGCTCAGGCCGGGAACGAAAACCGGATTGGCGGCGATGGCGGCGACCAGGGGAGTCGTCTGGTTGTCGATGAGCGGCCGGACATCATCGCTGATCAGCCCGACACCCATGTAGCTTTCCAGGAACGTCAGGGTTTCGGTACCCGACTCGACAAGATTACTGGCCAGGTTGTCCCCGGTCAGGAACATGCGCTTGTAGTCCTGGTCCAGCCAGGCGGTCAGGGTTCCGACATCGTCGCCGGCGTCGTTGTTGAAGTCTCCGTTGCCCAGGGTGTTCCAGCTCAGGTCACCCGACGTGTAGAGAATCACCTCGTAAGCATCCAGGAGATCAGCGTTGGCTCGACCGCCGATGCCGTTGCCGACCCCGGAAGACGGACCGTTGACATAGTAGAGATCGTAGGCGTCACGGGAAACGGCACCGAAATGGGCCAAAGCTATGTACCATTTATTCTCCCCGCCGCGGTTGGCGAAATCGTTGATTAAAAGGCCATCCGGCTGAATAAAAACCCCGGGGCTGTCTTCACGGATGCTCGGGAGGGCACGCACCGTAAAGCTCGAATCGTAAACCAGGGGATCCCAGAAATTGGTGCTGAACCCCGTGGTGTCGGCGGGCATGATCGCGGTCTTGGGATCGGTGCCGCCCACCCCGCCGATGGCGTCGGTCGCGGAGATGTAGTAGTGCAGCAAATCACCCGGAAACAGGAAGCCCGTGTCGGGCAGATCGAAGGCCCATTTGTCGGGCGTGGGGCTTCCACTGCTGCCGACGGCCGGTAAACCGGCCACCGAGCCCTGGTCAGGCAGTCCGGCGGTCCGGTAGGGGTCAAAGAGCGGGTTGCGATCCAGGATGTAGTTCAGCGTCGGAGATCCGTCGAAGTCCGCCCCGGCCCGAACCGGCCAGATGTCGACGACCATGGAATCCCCGGGATCATTTCGCAGGTGCGAGGACAGCGATATGTTGTTGGCCATGTCGAAACGCACGCTGTGCGACCCGAGGTCGCCGGTGTCGATGGATCCGCGTGCGGGGAAGTTGTCCTGGGCCAGATCCAGTTCCCGGGCCCACATTGCCGGGCCGACGTAGGGGAAGACCTTGACGATCACGTTGTCGTAGTAGGGAGCCGGGTAGCCATCGTCTCCGGTCCAGTACCAGACCCACCCCAACTCGAAAACGCTCAACTTCACCTGGACTTCGTCACGGCCGGCCTGCATCAGGTCGGTCACATCGTCACCCATTTTTGAATAAACCCCCGAACCGCCGAGGTAACCACTGCCACGATCCTGCCACCCCTGCTCGAAAATATCCTGGAAACCGTTTCCGGCGGAGTTGTCCGTGTCCGCTGACCGCACACTCCAGTTGTAGAACATACCGGGAGCATCGGCGGAAAGATCCTCGTGGCGATAGGCAAGGAATTCCAGGATGATGCCGGCGTAATCGGG
>JBDLKA010000104.1:0-11859 GCA_039714075.1 Candidatus Krumholzibacteriota bacterium
CCCGCGAAGATCTGGTGGGATAACGAGCGCCCTCAAGGGGACCGGCCGTGAACAAGAGAAATTCCTGGGAGCGTTTCGAAGCGGTGGGGGTGGCGCTGGTCGTCCTGCACAGTCTCGTGCTGGGGGTCATGCTGATCTTCCTGCCGGGCTGGACCTTGGAGTTCGCGGGCTTCGACGGTCCGGACGACTATTTCTTTCCCCGCCAATCGGGCGCCTTCCACATCGTCGTCGCCCTCGGGTACGCCCTGGAGTACCGTCGGTCCCGCGGCATCACCCTCATTCTCCTGGCGAAATTCACCGCCGTGGTCTTCCTGCTGCTGCTCAGTCCATGGGACAAGGCCTGGTCGGTGCCCTTTTCGGGAATCGCCGATGGTCTCATGCTGGTGGGGATGACGCTTCTCCACGGCCAGGCCAGCCGCAGAAGGATGGAGAAGCTGTAGCGGGCATCAATCCCGCTTGCGGTCGCAGGGGCTTCGCCCTCCGTGGCCGCTCTGCTCGTGTAGCCGGTCGCAGGTCTCCATCACCTGGTCGATGCCGAACCTGATGGTCATCGTGATGCAACTGTACAGATAGGGCTGCACTTCGGTGGACTCGGGGTCGTCGATCAGGGCCTTGATGCAGATGCTGTCCAGGGTCTCCAGGGCCCCGACGATCTCCTCCGGGGCGAACCCCTGCTCGATTCTCCTGCTGGCCACTTCGCGGCAATAGGACATGAACTCGGTCTTCATGCGCGTCCGCACGGCGTTGAACAGGTTGCGCAGGACCATGCGGAGGATCCAGTCCAGGTCCTTGGGGGACATGTTCCCGTAACTCGGGAAATCCTGCCGCAGGGTCCGGGCGGACTCCTCGATGATGTCCTCCTTGTTCTTCACCATCAACGAATGGATCTTCAGGTTGGGGCGGAACCGCACCATCTTCATGGCGTCCCGGTTGCGCCGGGTCCACTCGATCCGGTCGTACTTGAAGTTCTCGATCAGGAACGGCAGCCGGTACAGGATCTCCAGTCTCCGGCGGGGGAACCAGTTCAGGCGCTCCCGGGTCCGGGAGGCGTCGACGCCCAGTTCCATGTCGACGTACCGGGCCATCCAGGGGCGCTCGAAGGGTTTCTCGTCGAGAAACCTGCCCACGATGCCCTGGACGACGATGCCGGGCTTGATCAGGGGCCGGGGCATGTGGAACGGAGGCTTGGCGTGGTCGAAGAAGTACTGGGTGGCTTCGATGAAGAGCTGTTCGTGGGAAACCGCCCCGTCGGGGCTGGCGAGCAGGATCTCCCCGTCCTCCAGGTCCACGTTGCGGACGATGATTCGGACCAGGCAGCTCACCAGGTCGTTGACGTGCAGGTAGGGGATCGCGGAATTGCCCCGTCCGCCGAGGATGCGCCGGTTCCAGGCCCGCGACAGCCAGGTGCGCAGGAACATGTACAGGGGAGGGTATTCGCACCAGTCCGAGAACAGGGCCGCGAACCTCACGATGACCGAAGGAAAGTCGTCGCGATACCCGGCCAGCATGGCCTCGCCCATGGCCTTGGTCTTGGCGTAGATGTGGTCCCCGTCCGGAGGACTCGATTCGGTCAGGGCCTCGCCGGACGGTGGAAAGGCGCAGGCCGCCACGGAGCTCGAGAAGATGAACCGGCGGGGCTTCAGCACCCGGCAGTGCTCCAGGACATTGCGCAGGCCCTCGACGTTTGTGCGGTAGTATTCGGGATGGTCCTCCCCGGTGAAATCGTAGTGGGCCGCCAGATGGATCACGAATTCCACCGGGCCGCCGGCCTGGATCTCCGCGAAGACCTGGTCCAGGGTCACCGAGTCCCCGATGTCCACCTGGTGCCACGTGATGTTCGGATGGAAGGGCGCACCGCAGCGGGCCTGCGACCGCCGACCCAGGCCGACGATCTCGTACTCCTCCTTGAGGCTGTCCAGCAGGTGCCGCCCCACGAAACCCGAGGCCCCGGTCACGATGATGCGCGGTAGAATCATGGCCTCTCCAGGTCCGGCTCAGCCGCCGATGATCACTTCGGTCTCCGTCAGTTTCACTTCGATTTCCCGTAGCGCGTCGCGGGGCGGCCCGTAGGTAGGCCGCCCCGCCGCGTCGAATTTTCCCTCGTGGCAGGGGCAGAGGTAGATCTGTTCGGCCTCGACCCACCGCACGTTGCATCCCTGGTGGGTGCAAAGGAGCGAGCGGGCCGTCACGGCGTCCACGGTGCGGACAACCTCCACCGCCCGGTCGTCCCTTTCCAGGCGAACGCGGCGGTTCAGGGGCAGCTCGCCCAGCGGGATGGAAAGGGGTCCCGGCTCCTCGGCTCCGGGCCGGCAACCCGACAGGAGGTTCCACAGGGGCGCGGCCAGGCACGCGGCGAAGACGCCGCAGCCGCGGGTCATGAATTTCCTCCGGTCGATGACCCTGAACACAGGTTCGGCATGCCGTCGGGAATCAGTCACGGGAAGGAGGCTCGGGCATGGGAGCGTTGCCGAGTTCGCGCAGGGTTTCGATTGTCCTGGCGGCCTGGCCCTCGTCCAGGAGGGTCAGGGCGAAACCCGCGTGGACGAGGACGAAGTCACCGGGTTCGGCCTCGGGCACGTAGGCCAGGCAGACCTCGAGGGCCGAGCCGTCGAAATCGACGGTTCCCATGCGAACAAATCCATCCATGATTGCAGTGATTCGACCGGGAACGCCAAGGCACATGTGGACAATCTCCCCTGTTGATCAGGTCGGATTCCACAGTACCGCGCGGCGCGGTTTTTTTCCAGCAGTCCCTTGCCTAAATAGGGTTTGATATGAAAAAAGGCCGGAGCAAAACGCTCCGACCTTTCTTTTTGATTGCTACTGGATCGCCGTTAACGCCTCGATGGAGTTCATCAACAAAGCTTCCGCATAGCGGGGGTTGTGCACGCCGAGGCTGCGGTCCTCCGCCAGGCCGATCCAGTTGAAGAACGCCTGGGCCTGGACCATGGAGTAGGTGCCGACGACAGGTTCGTAGGCCTCGTCCTCGACGACCCATTCAATGACGCCCTGGGCCAGCAGAAGATCCTGGAGTTCATCCAGGAGGGCCTGGGTATCGGTCTGGACGCCGCCATAGTCGAAATCGGCGGTGGCGTGGCAACCCTGGCAGCTGGCCAGGCTGGTGTGCCAGGTGTGCCCGCCTTCGCCATCGGTGTATTCACCCATATGGCAGGTGACACAGACAGCCCCGGCCGACACGTGAATGCTGCTGGTCGGATAGGCGGTGGACCCGGCGATCTCGGCGAACAGGACACCTTCCAGGACGTTGGCCTGGGGCCCGTGATGCGGTCCGTAGTGCGTGCTCGTGATCTCGAAGGTCTCGCCCGGGTCGGTAATGTTGGGCTCGTTGCGCCGGGACTGGTGGCAGTTGGCGCACAGGTTGCTGGTGCCGCCGAAGTCGACCACGTAATCACCGAAGCCCTCATCCGCGATGAAGGCCACCGGCGCGGTGGTCCGCAGGGCGTAATCCTCACCCTGGAAGGTTTCGTGGACCTTGTGGCAGTGCGCGCAGTTGATGGCGACCGGAGTATTGATGTTGCCGTCCACACCGCCGGTTTCCTGGAACTCGACGAAGCCGTTTCCGCTATGGCAATAGGTGCAGTAGGAGCGGGTGCCCGCGTAACCCACGTACTCGCCCAGGGCGTGGCCCGAACGCGCGTACTGGATGTTGATGGCGTTCTGGACCTCGGTGTTGTGGCAGTCGAGACAGGCCGTGCTTCCATCGGCGCCGGCGGGACCGGCTGGTCCCTGGTCGCCTTCACAACCCCAGAATGCAAGGACGGGAATCAGAAAGAGCAGCCAGACTAATCGATGGAACTTCATGAAAGACCTCCCCCAGGTAGAATTCATGTAAACCAGTGGGCTGACGGGAATATCATAGACAAACGATAACGGGCTGTCAACTAAGTGTTAATAAATAAACAACTAAAATATTGACAGCACAATAGTGGGAGTTTTCCTGTGGTTACCGGGCGGTTTTGGCTTTGGCCGCACCGTCGCGCAGCAGAAGAGCGGTGAAGACCAGGACCGTGGCCACCAGGAACCGCGGGGTGAGGTTTTCGCCGCGGAAAGCGATGCCCAATACCGCGGCGATCACCGGCTGCAGGAAGATATACAGGGCCACCCGGGTGGCCTGCACCCTTTTGACCGCCCACAGGTTCAAAAAGTAGGTCACCACCGTGGCGCCGAGGATGACGTAGACCATCACCCCGCCCAACTGTGGCGTGACCACGGAAAAATCCGTGGCCAGAAGGCTGGATCCGCCGTAGATCATCATGCCCAGGGCGCCGAAGAAGAAGATCACCGTGGTGGCGGCCAGCGGATCGTTGCGGGCCATGACCCGGCGGCTTAGAACCACGAACATGGCGTAGCTGGCCGCGTTGGTCAGGGTCAGCAGGTCGCCCGTGAGATAGCGCTGGTCCAGGGTGAACCGGTCGGCGCCCAGCAGCACCAGCACCCCGGCGATGCCCGCGGCGAAACCCAGGGCCTTGCGCCAGGTCAGGATTTCCTGCCGGGCCAGCACGGAGAACAGCAGGACGAAGGTGGGAATCTGACTGCAGATCAGGGCCGAGTGGCCGACGGTGGTGCGCGACAGGCCTTCCAGGAAAAAGCCCTGGTTGAAGACCACCCCGAACAGGGCGCAGACCGCCAGCAGCCACAGGTCCCGGCGCGGAGGCAGGCGCCGGCGCCCCACCGCAGCCACGAGCGCCAGCACCAGGAACGCCCCGCTGGTGCGCAGGACGGCCCAGGCCGCCGGCGACATGGCGGTGACGATGACCTTCGAGGCCAGGTAGTTGATGCCGAAAAGGACCTGGATGGTGAGCAGTCCCGCCCGCACCTTCGCCTGCGAAGTGGGGGCGGTTGTTTCTGCGGCGTCCGACGGGACCGTTTGGTTCATGAAAGCAGGGAACCTGGAATCGAGGGTGGTGTTTTCATCCTCCCAACCATAACTCCACATTTCCGCCACGCAATCCCAATCCCGGGGGGGAAGCGATTGCGTTGCCACCGGGCGGTTCGGGATATATGATCCCCGGGTCATTGTCGCGGGGCCCGTCCGCTTGCAGGCGGGTAAAGACCAGGAATGAACCGGAGAACGCCAGACATGATCCCAGACCGATTCCCTTCCCGAATATTCGCCGCCATGCTGCTGGCCGCCTGCCTGACGGCCGCCGCCGGTCCCGCCCATGCCGGCGGCCATCCTTCCAGCCAGGTGGTTTTCGAGGTGGGGTACGTCACCCCCTCCGGCGACCTCGCCGACGATTTCTTCACCACCGGTCTGGGTCTCGGCATCAAGGAAGGCCTCGAACTGGGCTTCCGCTGGCGGTACCGTTTTTCCGAATCGCTGTCCGTGTCCCCCTCGTTCCATTTCGTGGACTACAAGAATTTCAAGGGGGAAAACGAAGCGGCCGGGGCCTACCGGATCAAACCTTCAACCCTGCGTTACAGCCTGGAACTGATGTACGTCCTGCTGGATTCGGACGCCGCGGTGCGGCCCTTCCTGGCCGCGAGCGGGGGTATCGTCCGGAACCGGGTCGAGGGTTACTGGAAGACCTTCGAAAAGGCGTTCGATTCATCTGTCAGCGCGGCGGGCTTCGCCGGCAGGGCCGGCTTCCTGGTGGGGGACTTCGAATTCAGTGCGGTCTACAACGTCAACCGCTTCGACACCTGGCGTTTTTTCAACACCGGCTACGAGGAAAGCTACGTCTGGGACAACCTGGTCCTGCGGGCGGGATGGATCATTCCCTTCTATAAGGAACCCAGATCCGAAAGAGAAGACGACGAGGAATAGATGGAAAAGGCCGCCGGTTGTCGTAACCGGCGGCCTTTTTTGCCGTTGCGGCAGTCCGAGAGTCCGGATCCCACCATCAACAGTCAGGATCGATCAGAACAGGATGGGTTTGCCCGGCTGCCCCGGTGCTCCGGCGTCGGGCAGGTACGGGTCGCTGGGCAATGAATAGGGGCCCTGCCGGTTCGAGGCGTCCACTCCTGCGACGCGGATCTGGTGGGACTGGCCCACCGTGGCGGTCAGGGTGTAGGTGTTGTCGGTCGAGGTGGCGATCTGGGTCCACTGGCCACCGTCCACCGAATGCTCGATGACGTAGAAATCGACAGGGGTTCCGGTGGTGGGGGCGGTCCAGGTATAGCTGACCGGCATCTCGGTCTGTGCAAGTGAAGATGCGGCGGGCAGGATTACCGCGAGCAGCACGGCGATCAGGGTGACTTTCACAAGATTGGTGGGTCGCATTTCTTCTGCATTCCTTTTCGTACCCTTTGGGCGGGTGGAAACTCGGGTTGTCGCTTCTGGCCGAAAATTGCAAGGCCGGTGCCACGGCGCATGTCGGCCGCCGTCCTGATTTGAACCTGAAGGGATGAACGAAGTTCGACTCGCACTTGTTGAGGGTGGCTGGAAATTGGCCATGGAATTTCAGTCGCACAGGTATCGGCAATCTGCGAAAATGCCTCCATGGCCTTGCAAGTTGCATCCGTGAAAACGAAGTTCAGGATCAAAGACCAGGTTGTAACCATCTGTGAATAAAGAAATAACAAGACGTCTGGGACCCGCTTATCCTCTCACCAAAGCCTGGTTCGGGCTTTCCGTTGTTTACTCGGGATTCCTCGCGGTGGGCTTTGTTTTCCATTTCGTCCCTCCTGTCCTTCCGGTGGTGATCGAGGATCTGGGCATCACCCACGGGCAGGCCGGACTGCTGATGTCCCTGTTCGCCCTGCCGGGGATCCTGCTGTCCATTCCCGGCGGCTGGCTGGCCGATCGTTTCGGGGAACGCGTGGTCGGAAGCGTGGGGCTGGCCGTCATGGGGGCCGGAACCCTGGTATTGGCCCGGTCGGGTGAGTTCTTTCTGATCCTGGCCGGGCGGACCCTTTCCGGCGTGGGCGTCGTCATCGCCGTGATCGCGATGCAGAGAATGGTGACCCGCCTGTTCGGGGGCCGCCCCCTGGGGGTTCCCATGGGTGTCAGCGGCAGCGCCATTCCCCTGGGCATCATCCTGGTATTGAACCTGGCGGGGCCCGTGGCGGCGGAACACGGCTGGCGCGAGGTTGCTTTCCGGACAGGTCTGTTTTCCATCGTGGTCGCGGGAGTATTCCTGGGTGCTAGCTGGTTTCTGACCCGGGGCCGATCCCTGGGTGTGGCGGCGAGTGAACTTCCGGCCCGGTCTCATGAAGACGCCGCCGCCCGGGTCCGGGGAATGAGGGCCATCTGGATCGTCGGTGGGGTCTGGTTCTGCGCCAACGGCGCCATGACGGCTTTCATGACCTTCGCTCCCGACCATTACCTGGATCTGGGCATGGGGGTCAAGGCACGCGGCCTGATGACCAGTGTTCCCATGTGGGCTTCCGCCCTTCTGGGACCGGTGACGGGCTGGTTGGCGGACCGCCACGGCGGCAAGGCGGCCTTCATCGGCTGGGGGATGGGCCTGATGGCGGTTTGTCTGGCGCTTGTTCCGGCCACGGTCCTTTCTCCGGCGGTGTTGGGGCTGGGACTGGGCGTGGCCCTGGCCTCGATGGTGACCCCGACCATGTCCCTGCCGGGGACGGTGCTGCCGCCGTCGCACATCGGACGGGGATTCGGCATCCTCAGCACCTGCGCCAACTTGGGCATATTCGCGATCCCGCCCCTGGCGGGGTACGTCCGGGATGTCAGCGGCGGCTACGGCCGGCCCTTCTGGCTGATGGCCGCCGTGGCGGCGGCCGGAGTGGCGGCGGCCGAAATGCTGCGCCGTGGCCGCTTCACGCCCGGATTCACTATCGGTGTCCAGAATCACCTTGTGGCCGGGGCGGGTGTTGATGAAATTGTGCCAAATCGCCTTACTGAGCCGCCAATCGTGAAAGGGAAACGTGATGAACCAGGAAGTGCTTGAACTCTGGCCGGAACTGATGTGGATCGAGGACGAAAAACTGCGCGGGACCACGGCCAAAACATGGGAACTGGCCCTGGAGCGCAGCCCCCTGACCGTCGAGGATCTCAACACCATTCCCTTTACCCTGCTCGTTCCGGACCTGAAAGTCAGCTTCATGGCCCACAAGCGCTGCGTGGTGCATGTGGCGCGCGACGCCGCCGTCAAGATGAACGAGTTCTTCACCGACGACCTGCCGGTGGACATGGACGTGACCATCGCCGGGGCGATCCTGGCGGACGTGGGCAAGCTGTTGGAGTACGACATCAAGGACGGCGAGTCCTGCAAAAGTGAAATGGGCAAGTACCTGCGCCACCCGTTCACGGGCGTCGCCCTGGCCCTGGAGGCGGGCGTGCCGGAGTCGGTCTGCCACATCATCGCCGCCCATGCGGGTGAAGGTGACATGATCACGCGTTCGACCGAGGCCTACGTGGTCCATCACGCTGATTTCATGACCTTCCTGCCCTTCAAGAAGCGGCTGAAGTAGCCTTGGCAGGAAAATACTTGGCGAAGGGCCCATTCTGGTATATCTAGAGTCAAATCGGATGCCTTTTGCCGGGCACGGTCCGTGTCCCTAATTCAGAGCCGGGAGGAATACCATGGCTGACAATACCGATAAAGTGGAAGACAACGTCGATGGCCCCTGGTTCGTGGATACCAACTGCATCGACTGCGACCTTTGCCGCCAGACGGCCCCTGACAATTTCGAGCGCAACGAGGACGACGGTTATTCCTACGTCCACAAGCAGCCCGAAAACGACGACGAGGCCCAGGCCTGCCAGGACGCCATGGAAGAGTGCCCGGTCGAAGCCATCGGTGACGACGGGTAGTTCGTTATCCTGCGCCCGCTTCAATGTTGTCTGGAATTGTCCGGAATGCCTGAAAACGGCCCGCCCCTGTGGCGGGCCGGTGTTTTTTGTGGAAACTTATGATTGATTGGATGGTTGTAGCTTGCCGAGCAAGCGATCATTTCGAATGCCCGGGCAAGCGCCCGGATAGGGAGGAACCCCATGCGCAAGTTCGTCAACGGTAAAGGCACCCTGACCTGGATGACCGCGGTATTGCTGATAACCGCGGCCGCATCCACGGCGGCATCTTCGGCCCTGGCCCAGGCTCCGGTGGACCACCAGCTGCGTTCCTATGCGGACGTCGCGGAAACCACCATGCCGGCGGTGGTCAACATCTCGACGGATAAACTGGTGGACAACAGCATGGGCCAGCACCCGTTCATGAACGATCCCATGTTCAAGCGCTTTTTCAACATGCCGGACGACGACGTGCACAACCAGCCCGAGCGCCTGGAGCATTCCCTGGGTTCGGGCATCGTGATTTCGGCCGACGGCTACATCCTGACCAACAACCATGTGGTCGAGAACGCCAGCAAGGTCCGGGTGACCTTCGTGGGCGAAAGGGAATACGAGGCCGAGGTCATCGGCACCGATCCCCCGACCGATGTGGCGCTGATCAAGATCGACGCGGAGAACCTGCCCACCGTGCGGGTCGGCGACAGCGACCAGCTGCGGGTCGGCGACCAGGTCATGGCCATCGGCAATCCCTTCGGGGTGGGCCAGACCGTGACCCTGGGCATCGTCAGTGCTCTGGGGCGCAATATCGGCCTGATGGACTACGCGGACCTGATCCAGACCGACGCCTCGATCAACCCCGGCAACAGCGGCGGCGCCCTGGTTAACATGCGGGGCGAGCTGGTGGGCATGAACGCGGCCATCCTGAGCCGCAGCGGGGGCAGCCAGGGCATCGGCTTCGCCATTCCCACGAGCATGGCCATGCGTATCGTCGATTCCCTCAAGGAGTCCGGCACCGTGCAGCGGGCCTATCTGGGTGTCCTGCCCCAGCCGGTGGACCAGTCCATGGCCGACTACTACGGCATGGACCGGCCCCGCGGCGTCCTGATCACGCAGGTCAACGAGGACACGCCGGCCGAAAAGGCGGGCCTGATGGACGGGGACATCATTCTCAGTGTCGACGGCCGCGAGATCAGGAATCCCAGCATGCTGCGCAATGTGATCAGCCTGTCGGAGGTGGGCCAGGACGTTGAGCTGGCCATCGTGCGGGAAGGCAAGGAGCAGAACATCACCGTCAGGCTGGACAAGTTCCCCGATCCCGAACAGATGGCCGCCGCGGACGTCCCGGCGGATCCCGACGAGGATGAAACTCTCGACGGCGTTGTCGTTCGCGAAATGACCCCCCGGATGCGGACCATGATGGAGACCCTGCCCGAGGATATCGAGGGCCTGATCGTGACCGGCGTGGAGCAGACCAGCAACGCCGCCCGCGAGGGTCTGGCCGAGGGTGATATCATCCAGAAGGTCGGCGGTGAAACGGTGACGACATTGAAGGCGTTCCAAGGCGCCCTGGGGAAGAACACCGACCGGCCCGTGTTTCTGCGGGTCTACAAACCGCGGCAGCAGCAGAGTATTTTTATCGCCGTGCCGCGGTAGTCGTTCCGCGGGCCTGAATGAAGGAACCCCCGGAATCAGGGGGTTCTCCATTGATCCCGCTATCTCATTCATGGTATGATGAGTAGCGGTATGGTTTCCGGAAAGGGGGAGATCCAACCCGGGAATTCATATTCCGCTGTCCGCCAGACGCTCGCCACCCCATCGTTTGGAGAAACCATGTCCCGACCCCGCCAATGGCTATCCTATGTCCTGTTGTTATGTATCATGGTGTTCGCGACGGCCGCGATGGCTGCCGACAGCACCGCGCCCCGCGCCTTCGCTCCGGTGCAGGAGGGCTTCACCACCCAGGCTGAAATGAGCCTGCCCTACGCGGCGGACCGCATTCTGGTCCAGTTCCGCGACCTGAATATGGATAAATCGGCTCTGGCCGTGGGCCTGGACAGGGGAACGCAGGTTCCCGGCGCCAGGACCGGCCTGCCTTCGGTCGACAATCTGGCCTTCGCCTACGGAGTGACCGGTGTCGAGCGCCCCTATTACCGGATCAAGAACCAGGACAAGGCCGCCGGTTTCGGTCAGGACCGCTGGTTCATGTACCACTTCACCACCGATGCGGACATGGCCGAAGTGGCCAAGGCCTTCCGGGCCGATCCCAATATCGAAGCGGTGTCCCTGGACTGGCGCGCCTATCCCGCCGCCGTTCCCAACGATCCCCTTTATCCCGACCAGTGGGGCCACGACAACACCGGCCAGATGCTTTCCTACGACTGGAACACCCACACCCATACGGGCCCGGCCGTCGGTACCACCGGCTTCGATTCGCATGCCCAGGAGGCCTGGGACAAGAGCCAGGGTTACGGCAGTGCTTCTGTGGTCGTCGCCATTCTGGACAGCGGTGTGGACATCGACCATCCCGACCTGAACCTGGTCGCGGGCTACGATTACGGTGACAACGATTCCAATCCCGACGACAACAGCGGCAATGCGGGCCACGGCACCGCTTGCGCGGGTGTGGCGGCGGCTGTTTCGAACAACAACCTGGGCGTGTCCGGTATCGCCGGCGGCAGCAGCATCATGCCCCTGAAGGTCGCCAACAGCGCGGGCTCGATGTACTTCTCCAACATCCAGAACGCCCTCTATCACGCCGCGGACAACGGCGCCGACATCGCCAGCATGAGCTTCAGCGCCGACATCAGCAGCGACGCCGCCACCGACGCGGCTCTGCAGTACGCGTACAACGCGGGTGTTTTGCTCCTGGCGGCCACCAGCAACTCGAACGAAAGCCACACGCGCTACCCCGCCAACAACCAGTACGTGATGGGCATCGGTGCGGCTTCGCCCTGCGGCGACCGGAAGCGGTCGGCCAGTAACACGGCGTACCTCAACCCCGGTGTGGATCCCGATCCCAACGACTACACCTGCGACGGCGAGCGCTGGTGGGGCTCCAACTACGGTTCGACCACCCAGGACGCCGGCAACGCCGTGGACGTGATCGCCCCGACGATCATGCCGACGACCGACATCGGCGGCAG
>JBDLKA010000105.1:0-11842 GCA_039714075.1 Candidatus Krumholzibacteriota bacterium
ACGAGATCATCGTCGGCACCGTCCAGCAGGTGGACCGGGGCAACGTCCTGGTCAACCTGGGCCGCACCGAGGCCCTGATGCCCTACCGGGAACAGATCCGCGGTGAAAAACTGCACCAGGGCAAGACCGTGCGCGCGTTCATCACCGAGGTCCTGGACAGCGCCAAGGGGCCGCAGGTCATCCTGTCGCGCAGCCACCCGGGTTTCCTGAAGTCGCTCTTCCACATGGAAGTGCCGGAGATCCAGGAGGGCATCGTCGAGATCAAGGCCGTGGCCCGCGAGCCGGGCACGCGTTCCAAGATCGCGGTGACCAGCAACGACGAACGGGTCGATCCCGTCGGATCGTGCGTGGGCATGAAGGGCAGCCGCGTGCAGGCCGTCACTCGCGAACTGGCGGGCGAGCGGGTGGACATCGTGCCCTGGAGCGCCGAGGCCAGCCTCCTGATTTCCCGCGCCCTGAGCCCGGCCATCGTCAGCAACATCATTCTGCACCGGGACCGCAACGAGGCCACCGTGGTGGTGGGCGAGGACCAGTTGAGCAAGGCCATCGGCAAGGAAGGCAAGAACGTCCGGCTGGCGGCCAAGCTTACCGAATGGAAGATCGACCTGGTCAGTTCGCGCGAGTACGCCGTCCGCCAGCGGATCACCGACGAGATGACCATGAAGCTGGGCGAGATGGAAGGTGTCGGCGAGGACCTGCTGATCCTGCTGGAGCAGATCGGGATCCTGACCATCGAACAACTGGCCGACGCTTCACTGGAAAAACTGCAGGAGATCCCCAATCTGGAAGAGGAAGCCCGGGAAAGCCTGCAGGCCACGGCCCGCGTCACCCGGGACGAACTGCGCAAGATGATCGAAAAGACCATCGCCGAGGAAATGGAGAAGGAGGCCGCCGAAGAACGGCCCCTCTTCGACGAGGATGCCCTCGGTGACGAGACGGCCGGCGCGGAAGAAGACGGCGAAGCCGCCGCCGAAGAACCCGCTGCGACCGAAGAGGACATCTTCAAGGATTTCCCCGAGCAGGGTGATGGCGAAGACGCCGACGCCAAGTCCGGCGAAGACGGCCAGGCGGACGGCGATGATGACGAGGGCAAGAAAGTGGACCCGTTCGCCAACACCGAACTCGATGACTGACGGAAGTGTCATGACTGAGGAAGCTACTCGAAGTCAGGCAGATAAGCTGCTCGGATTGTTGGGCTTGGCGCGGCGGGCCGGAAGGCTCGGCATGGGTGTCAGCGCGGTGGAAAAAATGGTCCACAAGGGTGAAAATCCCCTGGTGATCACCGCCGTGGACATCGGCGACAGTCTCAAGGGCAGGGTTTCCCGTTGGGAGCCGGTGCGAGGCGTGGTGGCCGATGTCCTGACCGGCGAGGACCTGGCCCGGGCCCTGGGCCGCGAGAAGCTCGCGGTGGTCGGAGTGAGTGATTCCGGATTCGTCAAGGGAATCCGGAAGTTGGGCTACTAGATTGATATTCCGTTTGCTGTGCCGTCATACGGACGGCCCCGGCAGCGGATCCAATGGTGATGTCGGTGGAGGTAACCGATCTTGGTGAGGAAGCTGAGAGTTTACGAACTCGGTCGCCACTATGGTGTCGACAGTAAACAGATCATGACTCTTCTGCAGAAGATGAAGGTGCAGGTCAAGAGTCATATGAGCGTGGTCGAGGATGATGAAGTCGACCGCGTTCATTCCGTATTCCAGCGGAAACGTCAGTTGGCCCGGGAGAACTATGCCAAGGCGCATAATCTCAATCCCGACCAGTTGAAGAATGTCGCCGCCCTCAAGCCTCTGGAAAAGCCGGAAGCCCCCGAGGAGCCCAAAACCAAGAAGAAGCCGGCCAAGAAAAAAGCCGCGAAAAAGAAGAAGGCGCCCGCCAAGCCCAAGGTCGTGGTCATAAAGAAGGCCGGGCAGATGACCAAGGTGGCGAAAAAAGCCAAGGCCGCCAAGGACGCCGAAGACAAGGCCAAGGTGGCCGAAGCAGCGCGCAAGGCCGAGGAAAAGGAACGCCGGGAAGCGGAAATGGCTTCCAAGCGCGAAGAGCACGCCAAGTCCCGCATCGTCAAGAGCACGGCTGCCAAGCTGGTCAAGAAGGTGGATGTCGACAAGGCCCGGGAAGCCGAAGAGGCGAAAGCTGCTGAAACGGCTGAAGCTGTTGAAGCGGAGGAAATCGCCGACCAGATTGAAGATGCCCCCAAGGTGGATCCCACCGCCGGTTTGGATGCCGAGGCCCCTGTCGCGGATGCCGAACCAACGGAAACCGAAGAGGCGGTCGATACCGGGGCGGCCGAGGAAACCGAAGGCGCCGCGGAAACAGCCGAGACTCCCGAGGAAGTCGCCAAGGCCGAAGCCGACGATCCCCTCGACAAGGTGGGAACCAAGAAAAACGACGGCTTCAAGGTGGGCGACATCATCAAGCCCGCTCCCAAAGTGAAGCGTCCCAAGCCCTCGAAACAGGAAAAGCCCCAGGCGGAAGTCAGCAGCGCTTCGGTGCGTGATTCCATCAAGGCGGCCATCCAGCGCCGGCAGGATGAAGCGGCCGCGCGCGAGGAATCGACCTCGCGCCGCAAGCGGACCCGCAAGAAGAAGAAGAAGGTGGATCAGGCCGAGGTCGATCGCGCCCTGAAGCAGACCATGGCCGCGATGGACGGCGCCGGCGGCAAGAAGAAACGCAAGAAGGGTGAAAAGGCCGACGAAGAGGAAGTCGTCGTCGAAACCGCCGTATTGAAGCTGACCGAGTTCATCACGGTCCAGGAACTGGCCGACAAGATCGGGGTCAAGTCCCAGGAGCTGATCGCCAACCTGTTCTCGATGGGCATCATGGCAACCATCAACCAGCGCCTGGAGAAGGACAACATCGAGTTGCTGGCCGCCGAATTCGAGCGCGAGGTCGAGTTCCTCACCGAAGTCGGCGAGGACGTGCTGGAAACCGAAGATGTGAAGGACGAGGACAAGACCGACCGCCCGCCGGTGGTGACGGTCATGGGTCACGTAGACCACGGCAAGACCTCGCTGCTGGACAGTATCCGCAAGACCAACGTCATTGCGGGCGAGGCCGGCGGCATTACCCAGCATATCGGCGCCTACACCGTGCAGACCGACAGCGGTCCGATCACCTTCCTGGATACCCCGGGTCACGCGGCCTTCACGGCCATGCGCGCCCGCGGCGCCCAGGTCACCGACCTGGTGATCCTGATCGTGGCGGCCAATGACGGCGTCATGCCCCAGACGGTGGAGGCCATCAGCCATGCCAAGGCCGCCGGGGTGCCCCTCATCGTCGCGGTGAACAAGATCGATCTGCAGGATGCGACACCCGACCGGGTGAAGCAGGAACTGCTGCAGCACGAGATCGTGGTGGAGGAATATGGTGGCGATGTGCTCTGCGCCGAGATTTCGGCCAAGCAGGGGATCGGCATCGAGAAGCTTCTCGAGCAGGTCCATCTGCAAACCGAAGTCCTGGAATTGAAGGCCGGCGCCACCGGTCCGGCCCGCGGGGTCGTGGTCGAAGCCAAGAAGGAGCCCGGCCGTGGAGTCCTGTTCACCGTGCTGGTGGACCAGGGCACCATGAAAAAGGGCGACAACTTCCTGGTCGGCATGACCGACGGCAAGGTGCGGGCGCTGCTGGACGAACGCGGCAACAAGCTGACCGAGGTCAGGCCGGGCGAACCCTGCGAGATCCTGGGCGCCAACGACGTGCCCGAGGCGGGCGACCGCTTCTACGTGGTGGAGAACGAACGGCAGGCCCGGGAGTTGGCGGACAAGCGCCGCCGCCTCCAGCGCCAGCAGCAGATCGTCAGTCCCAAGGTCGTCATCGACCTGGACAACCTGGCCGAGCTGATGACCACCGGCGAGTTGAAGGAACTGCCCATCATCATCAAGGGCGACGTGGCCGGTTCGGTCGAGGCCCTGGCCGATCAGCTCATGGAGTTGAACACCGAAGAGGTCCAGGTCAAGGTCGTGCACAAGGCCGTGGGCGCGGTCAGTGAATCCGACGTCCTGCTGGCCGCCAACACCGGCGCCATGATCATCGGTTTCCACATGCGTCCGGGTCCGGCCATCCTCGAGAGGGCCAAGGCCAACAACGTGACCATCGAGGTCTTCGATATCATCTACGAGGCCGTCGACACCCTCAAGAAGGCCATGGCCGGCCTGCTGGGTTCCATCCAGCGCGAGGTTTCGACGGGCAAGGCCTCGGTGCGCCAGGTCTTCCGGATTCCCAAGGTGGGGTCGGTGGCCGGTTCGATGGTCATCGAAGGCATCATCAAGCGCAACAGCATGGCCCGCCTGGTCCGTGACGAGGTCATGATCTGGGAGGGCAAGGTCAACTCGCTGAAACGCTTCAAGGACGACGTCAAGGAAGTTAAGGAAGGCTACGAGTGCGGGATCGGGCTGGAGAACTTCTACGAGATCCAGGAAGACGACGTCCTGGAGTGCTACGAGATTGAAGAAATCGAAAGGACCGAGCTGTAGGGGCCGATGGTTCTGACGGCCCGACCATTGCCCTGCGGGGACGCCGGCCTGGAACATCGTGTTCCAGGCCGGCTTGGCTTCCGGCGCTCTCCGCCATCCATGGCTCCGAGCGCCTCCAGACACCCCGCAGGACAACGGTCGGGCCGTCAGAATCATCTACTTCCTACAGCCCGGCACTCCCAATTTTCCCTTCCCAGTACTCCTTGAGTGTTTACCCGGACCTGTGGCGGGCTTATCCTGTGGGCAAGGAATCAATCAACTGTAAGGATGGAAATGGATCCCTATCGCACGAATAAACTGAACCAGTCGATACTCGAAGTGCTCAGCCAGCTCATCCAGGTTTCGGTCAAGGATCCGCGGGTGGGGTTCGTGACCCTGAATGCGGTGAAGCTGAACCGGGACCACTCCGTGGCGCAGGTCTTCTACTCCGTCATCGGGGACGAGGAGGAGCGCAAGAAGAGCTTCCAGGGCCTGAAGAAGGCCAAGGGTTTCATGCAGAGCAAGCTGGTGCGTACGCTGGGACTGCGGCAGGCGCCGGAGCTGCGTTTCGCCTATGATGATTCGGTCGAGAAGGGTCTGGAGATGGACGACATCCTGGACGACCTGAAGCGAAAGGGCGAATTCCTGACCGAAGAGGAAAAGAAGCGCATGTTGTGTCTGGACGACATCCATCCTCCGGCTGAACTCATTCTCGGCCTGAGGGAAGCCAGGTCCGTCTGGGTGGTGCCCCATCACAATCCCGATCCGGACGCCATCGGCAGCGCCCTGGCCCTGGGCGAAGCCCTGCGGACCATGGGGCGCGAGGTCCGGGTCATGGCCTATCCCGATCCCCCGCTCGGTTTGAAGGATCTGCCGGGTTACGACCTGGTGACCGTCAGCGACCAGGCCGAGGCGATCTACGCCGCGGAAAAACCGGAGCTGCTGGTTCTGGTGGACTGCCACCGCATCGACCGCACCGGACCGTTGGAAGACACGCTGGGCCGCTTTGAACAACAGCTCTGCATCGACCACCACCTGGTCAGCGGCCGCAAGGCCCCGGTGCCGGGCTGGGTCGAGGCGCGCTCCTGTTCCACCTGCACCCTGATTCACCAGACCATCACCACTTTGGGCAAAGGGGATGAGGAATTCGGCGACGATCCCTTCGAACTGTCCCTGGACATGGCGACCAACCTGTACGCGGGCCTGATCAACGACACCGGCGGTTTCCGCTTTTCGAACACGTTGCCGTTCACCTTCGAAATCGCGCGCCGCCTTTCGGCAATGGGCGTCGATACCGCCGCGGTGGCCAACGCCACTTTGCATCGCTACCGCCGCGAAGGTGTGGCCATGCTGCAGCGCGTGCTGTCGACCTTCGAATACCACGCCGGCGGCCGGGTCCTGACGCTCAATGCCACCCTGGAGATGCTGGATGAAACGGACGGCAGCATGTCCGATACCGAAGGGTTCGTTAACATCGCCACGGCGGTGGACGGGGTCTGCCTGGTCGCGTTCTTCAAGGAACTCGAAAAGGATGTCTGGCGCGTATCGTTGCGGGTCTGTGGTCAGGGCGACGTGCAGACCATCGCCGCCAGATACGGAGGCGGTGGTCACAAGATGGCCGCCGGCTGCACGGTCGAAGGACCCCTGGAAGAGGTCACCGCGATGCTGGCGGCCGACCTGTCGGTCGCTCTGCCGGAGGCCATGACCGATGGCCGGACGGGCAACCGACCGGGATGATTGCCGTGGACGGCATCCTGCTGATCGACAAACCCGCCGGTGTGACTTCCTTCAAGGTGGTGAACCAGGTCCGCCAGGCCCTGGTGGCCGCCTTTCCCGAGCTGGCTCCCCGCCGGGGCCGACGTCCGGCTGGTGTTCCCAAACCACCTCGTTTCAAGTGCGGCCACGCGGGCACCCTGGACCCCTTGGCCACGGGCCTGCTGGTGGTGCTGGTGGGCAAGGGGTCACGCCTGGCTCCGTTCCTGCTGGGGCAGGACAAGACCTATGCGGCCACGGTCCGTTTCGGTTCCGTCACCGACACCCTGGACAGGGACGGTGAAGTGGTCGGCACTGCGCCCGCGCCGGCGAATCCCGAAGCCGTAGCCGACTGCCTGCCTTTGTTCCGGGGCGAAATCCAGCAGGTCCCCCCGGTCATTTCCGCCCTCAAGAAAGACGGACAGCCCCTGTACAAACTGGCCCGTTCGGGTCAGGATGTTCCCGAACCCGACGCCCGTCCGGTGACGATCCACCGGCTGGACATGACCGCTTCGGCCTGGGGTGTGCCCCAGGATGATCCGGTATACGAGGTGGAACTCGAGGTGTCCTGCTCCAGCGGAACGTACATTCGTTCCCTGGCCCGGGATCTGGCCCGGGCCGCCGGCAGCGAAGGGCATATCCACAGCCTACGCAGGCTGGAAGTGGGGCCGTTCAAGGTTGCCGACGCGGCCAGCGGTGTCATGGAAAAGGATGGCGATGATCTGGCGGCCTCTTTGCTTCGGTTGAGCGCCGCTTTGCCCCACGTGCCGGCGGTCACCTTCGATGCGACCGAAGCCGCCGCGATCCGGCAGGGACAGCAACCTGGGGAGGATCTGCTCGAACGTCTGGATGGTGAGCCCGTTGCCGCGGGCAAGGCGGGCCGCCTGTTCCGGATCCTCGACGCCGACGGCGACCTGGTGGCCGTCGGTAAAATCGATGAAACGACGGGCCGGCCCGTGCTGGCTGCCGTCATACCGCGGGATGATGCTCCCGCCGACTAGTTTGTGCAGAGCGTGAAGGAGGTTCGTGCGTGCGACTGATCCGACTGACGGCCGACTACATCGGCGAGATCATCGCCGGAAAGATCGGCACCAACCGTCCCCAGCTGGAATCCTGCGCCCTGGCCCTGGGGTCCTTCGACGGACTCCATCGCGGGCATCAGGAGCTGATCCACGGGGTCCGGGCCTCCCGCGACCGCCTGGGCCTGGAGGCGGGTGCCCTGTTCACCTTCATGCAGCATCCCCGCCAACTGCTGGATCCCCGGGCCGAACCCTTTCTTCTGACCACCTGGCGCGCCAAGCTGGCCCTGCTGCAGGAGCTGGAATGCCAAGTCATCGTGGCCGCCGATTTCTGCCCGGAACTGTCCCGCCTGGGTTATGAGGAATTCGTGGAAAAGTTCCTCGTCGGCTACCTGGGCATGAAGCATCTGGTGGCGGGTTACGACACCCACCTGGGGTCCGACCGGCGGGGTACGGCCGCCACGCTGGAGGAACTGGGAGCCAAGCTGGGATACACGGTCGAGGTCATCCCACCGGTCAAGGCCCGGGAGCAGATCATCAGCAGTTCGGCCATCCGCCGGGCCCTGGCCGCCGGGGATCTGTCGCTGGCCAGTGCCATGCTCGGCCGGCCCTACGCCATCTGGGGCGAGGTGACGCCCGGCGACCGCCGCGGACGGGAAATCGGCTTCCCCACGGCCAACATCCAGCCCCTGGAAGCCATGAAGCTTCTGCCGGAAACCGGGGTCTACGCCGCCAGGGTCCAGGTGCCGGGTGACGTGGTCGCTCCGGGCACGCCCGGTGTCCTGGAACGCGTGACCGAATCCCTGCCCGAAGTCGATCTCCAGGGCGACATCCTGAGCGCCGCGCCCAGTGACTGGGCCATTTTCGGCGGGATGCTCAACTTCGGCCACGTACCCACCTTCCACGGCGAAGGGTTGGTCGCCCCTCGTGTCGAGGCCAACATGTTCGGCTTCGAGGGGGACCTGCGCGGCCGCAATGTGAAGGTCGAGTGGATCGAAAAGCTTCGTCCGGAACGGAAGTTCGGGGGGGCGGATGAACTGATCGCCCAGTTGAACAAGGACCAGGAACAGGCCCGTCGGGTTCTGGGCCTGGACTGACCTTCAGCCCGATCGGCGGGCGATCTGCTCGGCGATGGCCTCGTTGATATCGATCGCCACGGCCAGGGCGTCCCGGCCTTCGGCCCCCGTCACTTCGACGGGATGTTCACCCCTGACGGCCTTGATGAACGACAGCAGTTCCTCGCGCAGGTTGTCCGTCTCACCGTGTTGCATCACTTCAGGCACGACCCGGGGTTCGCCCCCGGTGACAGGCACGCTGGTGGCGATGACGTTTTCCCTGGTGGCGCAATCCGCGGACAGATAGGTCCCTTCCTGGAAGATGCGGATCTTGCGCATGTCCTTCAGGGAAATCCGGCTGGCCGTCAGGTTCACGGTGCAGCCGCCGGCGAAGGTCAGCCGGGCGTTGGCGATGTCGAGGTTGGGCGTCAGCACGGGCAGACCCGAGGCGCGGATTTCCTCGAGCGGTGATTTCACCAGCGACAAGACGATGTCGATGTCGTGGATCATCAGGTCCAGAACCACGTCCACGTCGGTGGCCCTGTTCTTGAATCCGCTCAACCGGTGGGCTTCGATGAACAGGGGGGTGCCGCATCTTTCCCTCAGAACGCGCACAGCGGGATTGAACCGTTCGAGATGGCCGGACTGCAGGACGACACCCCGGTCGGCGGCCAGGGCGATCAGTTCGTCGGCCTGGGCCACCGTATTGGTCAGGGGTTTTTCCAGCAGGGTGTGGATGCCGGCCTCGAGGAGGGGCTTGGCCACCTCGAAATGGTAGGTGTTGGGCACCACCACGCTGGCGGCCTGGATTTCACCGAGCACCTCGCCCAGGTCGGTACAGGCCCGGCCACCTGATTCGGCGGCGACAGCCTCGGCCCTGGCGCGGTCGACGTCGACCACGGCGACCAGTTCGACGTCGTCCATGGCGGCGTATTTCTGGGCGTGGAAGCGGCCCAGGTAGCCGGTGCCGATGACGGCGGCCCTGATCTTGTTTTCTTTTGAATTCGGCATTCCCGAACTTTAACCCATGGCCGCAAGCGGGCAACATTTTTTTGGGGGATAAGCCCAGGCCGGGGGTTGACCGGGCGTAACCTTTGTTGAATAATCCTCCGGTAACCCCAGCCAGATACGATGCACCGAGTCGGGTGAATTCCCCGTGGGTTTTCCGGCCAGAGAGGGCCCCCTTGATGACATTCAACTATAAGTTGCGCAGGGTCTTGACACTTTCCCTGCCTGCGGTTGCGCTCTTCGTCGTGGGTCTTGTCCTGCTGGCGCCTGTGGTGGTTTCCGCCCAGGGAATCACCCCGGAAATGCTGGAAGAGGCCTCCCGGCGGACGGGGCTGAGCAAGGAACAGCTGCTGCGCCAATATCAACAGGGGACGGATCAACCCGCCGCTGCCGCGGATACGGCGCAGGCTCCGGTACCCGGTCGAACCTCCCTCGAAGGAATCGACGACACCGTCCCCTGGCGCGATACCGACGTCCAGGTCACGCTGCCGATGTCCGATGTTGTCGGTTATGAGGAATCCCCGGGCCTGGTGGAGGAAGACCTGCAGGGGAATGACCCCGACACTTTTTTCGGTTCCGATTTTTTCCGGCTGGATGCCGGTGTTTTTCAACCGCCCTCCTTCGGCCCGGTGCCCGACGACTACCGCCTGGGCGTGGGGGACGAGGTCATCATCAACGTCTGGGGCGGGGTCGATCTCCAATTGACCCGGGTGGTGGACCGCGACGGTTCCGTCATCCTGCCCACCGTCGGCAAGATCACGTGTGCCGGACGCACCCTGAAGCAGGTGGACGAGTCCATCCGCAAGCGGCTGGCCACCACCCACGCCAGCATCGATGTCGACGGGTACGACGGCGAGGACGACGGGGACACCTTCGTCGAAGTGACCATGGGGCACCTGCGGGCCGTGCGGGTTTTCGTGATCGGACGGGCCACGCGGCCGGGCTCCTACGAACTGAGTTCGGCTTCCACGATTTTGACCGCGCTCTATGCCGCCGGCGGTCCCACCGACCAGGGTTCCTTCCGGGACATCCGGTTGGTGCGCGGCGACAAGACGGTCGCCAACCTCGATCTCTACCGGTACCTGATGGGCGGCGGCCGCGACATGGACGCCCTGCTGCAAGAAGGCGACACGGTCTTCATCCCCGAACGCGGGACCGGCGTTTCGATCGCCGGCGCGGTGCGGCGCCCCATGCACTACGAGATGAAGGACGGCCAGGGCCTGGCCGACCTGATCGGATATTCCGGTGGATTCACACCGACGGCGGCACCGGGGATCATTCACATCCGTCGGATTTTGCCCCTGGATCAAAGGCAGCCCGGTCAGCCCGACCATGTTTTCCTGGACGTGCCCTTCGATGTCACCGCCATGGCCGGCGACGACGGCCGGCCCGTTCCCCTGTTGGACGGGGACCAGATCAGCGTGGACGGGATCGAGGACCGGCTGGACAACTGGGTCCGCGTTTCCGGGGCGGTAAAAAGGCCCGGCGAGTACGAATTCAAACCCGGGATGACGGCGCTGGACCTGATCGAAGCCGCCGGCGGCCTGTGGCCCGACGCCCTGACCGAGCGGGCGGTGATCGACCGGACCAGCCCCGAGCGGCAATTGTCGACCGTGGCGGTGGCCCTGGATGAAATGCTGTCCGGGGCGGTGGCGCCCGTGGATCTGCAGGGACAGGATGTCCTGGAGGTATTCTACCGCTGGGACATTCAGGAACGCCCCCAGGTAACCATCACCGGCGAGGTGAACGACCCGGTATCCCTGGACTTCCGCGAAGGCATGACGCTGCGCGATCTGGTGCTCAAGGCCGGCGGCCTGCGCCAGAGCGCCAACCTGCTGGAAGCCGAGGTCTCCCGGTTGAATGTTGAAGCCCTGGAAAACCCGGACACCAGCCTGCGGCCGGACCGGACGGTCGATGCCCTCAAGGTTTCCCTGGGCAGTGATTTCCTGACCCGCGAAACCGGTTTTGCCCTGCAGCCACATGACCGGGTCGCCATCCGGCGCCTGCCCTGGTGGGAGATGCAGCGGACGGTCACCATCCGCGGCGAGGTTTTCTACCCCGGCGTGTTCAGCCTCGAACGAAAAGACGAAACCATCTCTTCGGTGATTTCCCGGGCCGGGGGCCTGACGCCCGACGCCTACCTGGTCGGGGCGCGCATCATCCGCAGGCAGGATGGCGTGGGGAACATCGCCCTGGACCTGATGGAAGCGCTTTCGAAGCCCGGGTGCCAGTACGACATCGTTCTGCAGGCCGGTGACCAGATCGTCATTCCCGACCGCATGTACACGGTGAAGGTCATGGGGGAGGTGGGCTTCCCGACCAGCCTGGTCCACGAAAAGGGCAAGGACATCAACTGGTATGTGAATCATGCCGGTGGGTATCTCAACAAGTCGGACAAGAAGCGGGCCCGGGTGGTCTGGCCCAACGGCATGTCCCTGCCGAACAAGGGTGGCAGCGAGGTGGTGGCCGGATCGACGATCATCGTGCCGGTGAAGCCGCCGCCGGAGGGGAAGACTAAGCTGGAGACGGCACGGGACATCACTGCGATCATAGCCAGTCTGG
>JBDLKA010000106.1:0-11790 GCA_039714075.1 Candidatus Krumholzibacteriota bacterium
CTTCTCCGCCCATGACGACGAACGCGCCGGCGGGAGAGGAGGGCATGGCCTCGGCCCGGAGTGGAGCGGGTGCCGGCCTACCTTCCATGAGCAACCGCCAGGGAAGGGCGCGCGGGAATATCGCCGTATTCAGTGGGGATGCACAGGTGGATATTCATGAAATGCTCGATTCCCAATATTGTCCTGCCGGGGGCCGAGGCCGTCAGCCCCCGGAGGGAATAAAGGTCCTACTTCAAAAGGACCATGCTGCGGGACACCTGGCCGGTTGCGGTCTTCAGCACATACCTGTACTGGCCGGCTGAGACGGGGGTGCCGCTGTTGGTCTTTCCGTCCCAGGTCACGTGGTGTTCACCCGCGCCCAGTTCTCCATGATGCAGGGAGGCGATCCTGCGGCCCGCGATATCAAACACCGAAATATCCACCATGCCGGGACGGTCCAGGGCGAAATCGATCCGGGTCAGGGGATTGAAGGGATTCGGGTAGTTCTGGTCCAGGGTGGCTCCCAGGGCGGCGGTGCCGACCGGGACGCTCGTAACACCGGTCTGTTGCCAGACGATGTTGTCGTAGAAAATCCCGGCGCCCTCGTAGTTGGTCGCGGTGTTGGCGAAGCCGATCTGGAGAACCTGGTTCTCCAGGCTCGCGTCGATGGGAATGTTGATCGAGTAGCCGCCCCACTCGATGGGTATGGCCGTCATGTCCACCGTGAGGAAGTTGGTCAGGGCCCAGCCGGCGCTGGGATCCAGGGTCTTGATGAAGGCCACGGCGGTCGATGCCAGTTCCAGGTTCCCCATCTTGGCCTGGAAGGCGAAGGTCCAGATATTGCCGACGTCCGCGGCGGTGACGACCTGTTCCTGGAAAGTGTTGGATTCGATGAGATTCCCGATGCCATGGTCGGTGTTGTTGTAGTCGCTGAAGACCACCAGCTGCTGGTGGCCCTGCGCCAGTCCGCCTTCACCGGTGTCCACCTGGCAGAAACCGAAGCCGTCGTTGGGGGCCGGGAAGGGGCCGTAACCGTAGAGGTAGTTTCCGTCCGGGTCGAAGACGTTCCCGTAGACCAGCCAGCCGTCATCGGACAATGAGAAAGGATCGAGGTGATCCATGGCTTCGAAGTCCTGGCTGTAGGGTGCCAGCGCGAAACCCGCAGCGGGTATCAGACAGACCAACAGGCCGACCGCGAAGACAGCTGCAGCTCCATTTTTCATTTCAGTGGCCTCTCGTTGAAGAAAACTCTCTTGCCGCCTTGTCAAGTGATCCAGGTGAATCGTGGGAAGCGGTTGCCGGATTCCGGATCCGCCGTTTCCGGGGCACAAAATCCGAGAGAGATCTTGACAGGACTACCTATATCATACACTATGTTCGGAATCCGAACAAAGATTTTTTTTAATAAATGGGCGGGAAATTGCAGGCCGAACACACACGAGCAACGGTTCCTCTTCCTGAAGTCCCTGGAATGTGTAAGGTTATCGGGTCCTGGGCGCCGGTTTGCCCCTCGGCGCCCCCTGAATTCGCAAATGTCGACGAATTGACGGGAGCCGATGCCACATGAGCCGAATCGATTTTCCTGACGGATTTGTCTGGGGTGCCGCTACCTCGGCGCAGCAGATCGAGGGCGGGACGCAAAAAGATGGCCGTGGGGAGTCCATCTGGGACCGTTTCGCCGCCCAGTCGGGAAAAATCGAGGATGGGTCGACTCCCGAACATGCCTGCGACCATTACCACCGCTGGCGCGAGGATATCGATCTGGTGAAGTGGCTGGGCCTGGGGGCCTACCGTTTTTCCATCGCCTGGCCGCGGATCATTCCCACCGGCACGGGCCGGGTCAATCCCGCCGGCCTGGATTTCTATGACGCCCTGGTGGACGGCCTTCTCGAAGCCGGCATCCAGCCCTTTCCGACGCTGTACCACTGGGATCTGCCCCAGGTTCTGCAGGACGAGGGCGGCTGGGCCTCGCGCGAGACGGCCCAGGCCTTTGTTGAATACTCGGCGGCCGTCACGCGGCGGCTGGGAGACCGCGTCAAGCAATGGACGACGCATAACGAACCCTGGTGCATCGCCACCCTCGGACACGAAGAGGGGCATCATGCTCCCGGGCACAAGGATCCCGCCGAGGCTCTGCACGCCGCGCATCACCTGCTGCTGTCCCACGGCTGGGCGGCCGGGGCCATCCGGGGAGAGGTTTCCGGGGCCAAGGTGGGCATCGTCCACAACTACTGTCCCTCGTATCCCGCTACCGACAGCGAAGGTGACCGGGACGCGGCCCGCTGGTTCGACGGATTTTTCAACCGCTGGTATCTCGACCCGGTCTTCCGGGGTTCATACCCCGTGGACGCGGTCGCCGACAGGGTCGCCGCCGGCCACCTGGCGGGGCCGGACATGCCGTTCGTGAAGGACGGCGACATGGCGGCCATCGCCACTCCGCTCGATTTCCTGGGGTTGAACTACTACAGCCGCAACGTCATGGCCGCTGGTCCGGACGGCGGGCGCCGGGATGTCAAAATGGCGCCTCCCGAAGAGCTGACCGACATGGGGTGGGAGGTCTTCCCCGAAGGGCTTTACGACAGCCTGATGCGGGTCCACCGTGAGTACGGTCCGAAGAAGATCTACATCGCCGAAAACGGGGCGGCCTACGAATATCCGGCCGACGCGAAGGGCCGCATCGCCGACGAAAAGAGGGTCACCTATCTCCGCGATCATTTCCTGGCCGCCCGCAGGGCCATGGCCGAGGGAGTTCCCCTGGAGGGTTACTTCGTCTGGTCCCTGATGGACAATTTCGAATGGGGCTACGGCTTCACCAAGAGGTTCGGCCTTTTCGGTGTCGATTACGAAACCCAGCAGCGTATCCCCAAGGACAGTGCCTTCTGGTACCGCGACGTCGCCCGCGCCAACGCCGTCGACGACTCTACCCAGCCATCAATCCAAGGAGAATCCCGTGCCTGCGATCGCTAAAGGCTGCCTTCGTTCCTCCGCCCGGTTCGCCCTGGTAATCCTCCTGCTCCTGGCCCTGGGTCCGGTTTCCGCCGCGACCGGGACCGCGGATGACCACATGCCTGAAATCAAGGTGGTTCACGACGAGGGTGGTTCCCGGCTTCAGGTGGACGGCAGGGACTTCATGGTGCTGGGGATGAACTGGGGTTACATGCCCATCGGCCAGAACTACACCTACAGCCTGTGGACCAAGCCGGACCACATCATCGAAGCCGCCCTGGCCAAGGAGATGCCCCTGCTTCAGGCCATGGGGATCAACACCATCCGGCATTACGTGGGCATGCCTCCGCGCTGGGTCGAATACGTGTACGAGAAATATGGCATCTACACCGTGTTGAACCATACGATCGGCCGTTACGGGCTGACCATCGACGGCGCGTGGCTGCCGAACACCGACTACAGCGATCCCAGGGTGCGCGAAACCCTGAAGGCGGAAATGCGGGCTCTGGTGGACGAGTTCAAGGACACGCCGGGTGTTTTGATGTGGCTGCTGGGCAACGAGAACAACTACGGGCTGTCCTGGTCGTCGTTCGAGATCGAGGCCCTGCCCGAAGGCGAACGCAACGCGGCGCGGGCGCGCCATCTCTATTCGCTTTTCGGAGAGATCATCCGCGACATCAAGGAGCGTGATCCCGGCCGGCCCGTGGCCATGGCCAACGGTGATCTGCAATACATCGACATCATCGCCGAGGAGTGCCAGGGGCTGGACGTGTTCGGGTCGAACGTGTATCGCGGCATCTCGGCGCGGGATTTCTACGAGGTGGTCGACGAGAAGCTGGGTGTGCCGACCATGTTCACCGAGTTCGGCGCCGACGCCTTCAACGCCGTCACCATGAAGGAAGACCAGGCGACGCAGGCCTACTACCTGCTGGGCCAGTGGCGGGAAATATACGAACAGTCCGCGGGCAAGGGCCGGGTGGGCAACGCCATCGGCGGGCTGATCTTCCAGTGGAGCGACGGCTGGTGGAAGTACAAGCAGGAGGAACGGCTGAACATCCACGACACCAACGCCTCGTGGCCGAACGGCGGGTATCCCGAGGATTTCCGCGAAGGCGACAACAACATGAACGAGGAGTGGTGGGGTATCTGCGCCAAGGGGTACTCCGATCCCCGCGGGCTGTACGACGTCTATCCCCGCGCCGCCTATTACGCGCTGCGCGACGCCTTCCGGCTCGACCCCTACGCGCCCTCGACGGACATCGACATGATCCGCACCCACTTCGGCAACATCCAGACCATGGGGGCGGTTACCGAGGCCCGGGGCGACGCGGCCAGTCTGGCGACCGACGTGTTGAGCAAAGTGCGCGTTTCCAGTTTGCGGATGGAGTTCGAGACCTACAGCACCGGCGGCAGGAACATCTCGACGCCGGACATCGAGGAACCACAGAAGGCCTATCCTTCATTCCTCGGCTTCGACCACGGCCAGTCGTTCTATGCGGACATCGAGGCCAAGCCCAATGACGGCATCATCGGCAGGATGTCCCTGAATGTCCTGGGCCGGGTGGCGAAGAATCCCATCGACGAAATTTTCTACGAGAACCGCGGCCGTCCCCGCACCATAACGGACAACAACGGCGATCTGGTGGAACTCGAGTCGCTCGAGCGCGTGAAAATCTACCAGGCCTCGGTCACCTGGGACGACCGCTGGTTCAATCTGGATGCCTTCTACCGCACCGGCCACCTCCACTGGCAGTACGAGGGCGATTTCTTCGGCCTGTACCGCGACGCCTATTACGGTGAAAACATCGACATCTACAACGGCGAAGCCCCCCTGGGTTTCGAAATCGCCGGCAAGAAGCTGTTCAACGGATTGAAGGTGGCCTTCGGGCCGCAGCTCTGGTGGGGCGCCAACCCCGCGGTCTTCGTCAAGTACCAGCGGTCGCTGGCCGGGATGCAGTGGACGGGCATGTTCCAGGAGGACTTCGCCCAGCAGACGGCCCTGACCAGCAGCGTTGCCATCCCGATACGTACCACCCGCAAGGCCTCCCTGCAGATGCAGACCGGTCTGGGTCCCTTCAACTTCGAGGGCGGGGTCCTCTGGTCTGGTCAGCCGCGCAAGGATGAATCCTTTGAGCTGATCGACGAAGACCTCGTGAATTCAGGCGGGCCTATCGCCCCGGAGGACATTCGCACCGATACGATCAAGCCGGAGGACACCTTCGGCTTCAAGGGCAAGCTGACCTGGCAGGACGGGATCTGGAACTGGTACGGCCAGGGCGCCTACATGGGTCTGGTTGCCGACGCCGGACCGACGGCCATTCCGACCTTCACCGGTTGGGGGCTGAAGGACAGCGGTTCGGGCAACCAGATCAACGGGGTAACGGGGGCGGCTGTTACACTGGGCAAGTGGCAGGTCGGTCCCAACTTCCTGTGGCAGAAGCCCATCGTCGGGCCGATGCCCCATGCGGACGATCTTGAATTTACGCAAGGCAGTCCCCGCAACGTCCTGGATGATCCCTTCGCCGTACGCTACAACCGCGAAACCACCGCCGCGGAGTTCATGCTGACCTACGACCCCACGCCCGCCACCTGGATGTGGAACTGGGACAGCGACGTCCGCGAGGACGCGAACCTGGCGGCCAGTCTGGGCTTCATCATCAAGAAGCACCACACCACCGCCGACGCCGGCCTGTTCATCTCCAAAGAGAATGAGGTGTACTCCTTCGGCGGCTCCACGCCCGCCCGCGATTGGGGCGACCTGTGGGAGGTGAACTGCCGCATCGTCAACCGCTTCGGACTGACCACGCGCATGATCAGTCACATCTACTTCGGCACCGCCGAGCCCAACGGGGACAACGAGCGGCTGGTCAAACGCTTCGGCGCCGACAGCCGGATCGCCTGGCCTGCGGTGGCCCTGGCCGGCCACGTGAAGGTCAACGATTACGGAATCTACGACTACCATCGGGACCACAACCTGACCTATCCGTTGCAGCTGATGGCGGACATCTCCTTCAACCTGGGCAAACCCCAGTGGTTCAACTTCCCGCAGACGCGGTTCGGAGTACGGGGCACCTTCCGCACCCTGGACCAGTTCTCAAGCCGCTACTGGCCCGACGGTGAACCCGAGCTGGAGGAGGGCGAGATGTATCCCGAGGGGCTGCCCGAAGGAAGGGAATGGGAAATCCGGACCTATCTGCACCTGGTCATCTAGGTCAGGGAAGGGTTCCGTAGACCCGGACGTGATCCACCAGCATGGTCTGGGGGAAGACCGTATTCTCGTCGGGAGGGCCGACCCACCGGCCGCCGACGGCGACGTTCAGGATGATGAAGAAGGGGTGGTCGTAGACCCAGGTCGCCCCGGACGGAAGATCGGCCCGGTTGACCGTGTGGTAGTTGTACCCGTCGACGAACCAGCTAATGGAATCCTCGTTCCACTCCACGGCGAATTCGTGGAAACCGAGGTGGAATCCCCCCTGGGCCAGGACATGCTTTCCGGAAATCGCTGAATTCCCGTAGTGGCCCGGACCGTGAATGCTGCCGACCAGAACGCGCGGTTCCTGGCCCCGGTATTCCATGATGTCGATCTCTCCGCACGCCGGCCAACCCACCTCGTCGATGTTGCCGCCGAGAAGCCAGAAGGCGGGCCAGATGCCCTGGCCGATCGGCAGCTTGATCCGGGCCTCGAAGCGGCCGCGGGTCCGTTCGAAGAGACCCTTGGTCTTGATGCGGCCCGAAGTGTAGGGCTGACCCTCGAATTCCTCCTCGCGGGCGGTGATGGCCAGGTTTCCGGCACCGTCCAGGTAGACGTTCTCCGCACGGTCGGTGTCGTATTCGAGCTGAAGGTTGCCCCAGTCGGTCCCGATGTCGAACACCCATTTTGCGGGGTCGGGCAGCTCGCCGGCCGGTCCTTCGAATTCGTCCTGCCAGATGAGGCCGTACTCCGGGGCCGGTTCGTCCTCGTCGCAACCGGCGAGGGCCGCGAAAACCAGCAGCACCGCCATGAGGGTCATCGCCCTTCTCATGACGCCGCCCCTCCTGTCGACGAATTTGCAGAGGTGTCGATGGCGGGAAAGAGACGGGAGTCCCCGAGCGCGGTCTTCAGGACCAGGGTGGCGGCGCCGACGGCCACCGACTGGGGGCCGAGTTTGCTGGCCAGGATTTCCGCCGCCGCGACCGAGCTGACGAGAGTGTGGGTTTGAACCCTTTCGCGCAGCGGCGCAAGCACCAGTTCGCCGAGCCGGGCCAGATCTCCGCCCAGGACCACCACCGCCGGGTTCATCAGGTTCAACAAGCCCGCCACGGCGGTGCCCAGGTGGGTGGCGGCTTCCCGGATGACCTCCAGGGCGAGCGTGTCCCCCGCCAGGGCCGCGTTTTCGATGTCGTGAACGGTGAATTTTTTTCCGGTCAAGGCGCTCTGGGGGTATTCGGACTCAAGTTCTGCGGCGCGGGCTTCCAGAGCCCGCCCTCCGACCAGGGTAACCAGGCATCCCCGCAGCCCGCAGATGCAGCGCTTTCCCTGGGGGTCGATGGAAATGTGCCCAATTTCGCCGGCAACCCCGGTAGCGCCCCGGTAGATTTCCCCGCCGATGACATGTCCGGAGCCGATACCGGTGGCCACCTTGATGTAGGCGAGGTTGTCGGCGTCGCCGCCCAGGCCCCACCAGTGTTCGGCAAGGGCGCCCAGGTTGGCGTCGTTGTCGACCAGCAGGGGTACGCCGTATTTTTCGCTGAGCTCATCGAGACCGAGCCGTTCTTCCCAGGCGGGCAGAACGACGGTCGAGAGGCGGTCCGGATGCGAGGGGTCCACCGGGCTGGGCACCGCGACGCCGATTCCGACCAGGGGCCGGTGGACGGCGGCGGGGGCTTCGAGACAATGTTTGCAAAGCTCGGCGATGACCTGGCGGGTTCCCGACGGATCGTTGCGCACGGGATGTTCCCGGGTCACCCACGCCAGCACCTTGCCGCGAAGGTTGGTCAGGGCGACAGCCACATGGGTGGCGCTCATCTCCACGCCGAGGATGACACAGACGTCGTCCTGGAATTCGATGACGATGGGACGGCGGCCGCCGCGGGAGGGACCCTCGCCGACCTCGGCGATCAGTCCCATGGGCAGGATCTCACTGACCACCTCGGATACGGTGGATCGGGAAAGGCCGGCCCGGCGCGCGATTTCGGCGCGGGAAATATGGCGTTCTTCCCAGATGAGCCGCAGCACCGCGTCCGCCAGGGGCCGCGGCCGGTCCGGGTCGGTTCTCCGTAGGCCTTTCCAGGTCAAGTTGTCGTTCTGCATCCACCCTGTCCCTTCAATTAACAGATATGTGACGACCCGATACTATTTGTGCCAGTAGACATTGTCCACCAGGACCGTCTCCGCGCGGGTGGGACCCGCCGTGGCGGTGCTTATGACCAGCTGTCCGATATTGGACCAGTCCCAGTCGTCCCAGGTGTAGCCCGGAATATCGGGGTTGATCTGGAAATCCGCGAGCGGGATGTCCAAAGGCATCCAGGCCCCCGCGTCGAAGGGCGGGACGGAAGTCGGGCCGAGCAGCAGGTCGTAGGTCTGGATCTTCTCGATGCCGGGGTCGGCCGGGAAGGAGACCAGTTTGATCTTCAGGTCCGACCCGGCCGGAGCATAGACGTCCAGGTGGAGGTGCGTCATGTCGGAGGCGTCGATCGTCGGGTTCAGGAACTCGATGCCCACGTAGAAAAGATCCGAATACATCTTGGTGTCGTCTTCCGCGACGACATAATCCTGGAGATATCCTCCGTTGGACCAATTGGTTCGCCAGGTGTCGACCAGGACGTCGTCATAGGCGTTGCTGAACATGGAAACCACGTCGCCGGCGGGAAGACCGGGAGGTGTCGCGGCGGTTGGCGGCGGTGCGTACACCGTCACGTCGATATAACCGGTGGCGGGGACTCCCTCCAGTTCTGCGGTAATCCGCGCATTGCCGGGAGCCAGAAGATTGATCTCGATGCCGGTCACGACCGCGACCGAGGGGTCCGAGGATAGGTAGTCGAAATAGTAGGGCGAATGTCCGACCGAGATTGTCGCGCCATCCACCATGAAGTCCGTAAAGGCGCCGCCGAGGGTCACCTTGGAGCCGACGAAGTATTTCTGTCTCCAGTAGCCCAGATCGGGATCCGGGTCGCTGATGTTGCCCAGTTTCGCGTATCTTATCTCGTCGATCCAGATGTCGTAGCCGTCGGGGAAATTTTCGTCCGGAGCCTGGGCGAAGGTGAACAATCCCCGTTCGGCGATCAGCTTGGACGGCGCCGGGATGGGGATGATCACGAAGGTCCAATCACGTGTCAGATGGATTCCCAAACGTCCGACTTCATACCGTGAGGTGCCGGTGTTGTCGTTTCCGAAGCCGGTTGCCGCAAGTTCGAGCGGATTGTTGGCGCGGGCGTAGAATGTCAGGGCGTTGTAGCCGGACAGATCCCGTTTGCCCACCGAGGTGATGACGCCTCCGGTGAACAGCCCCAGGGAGGATCCGGTGGGGGGGATGTTGAACTTCAGGGAACGGTTTCCGTCGGGGGCAAACCCGTTGTACGAATAGACGGAGTCCATTTCAACGCCGGTATAATGAGTCCGGAAAAACGGCTGGAAGTAGACGTCCTCGCTGTAATCATCGTCGAAAACCAGAGGATCGTTGTTGGCGGAGGAGACCGGCAGATCGGTGGGGTTCCGGTCACTGCATCCGGTACCGAGAATCAGAAGGGATATCGCCGCCAGGGCGAACAGGTGGCTTCTGGACTGGTTCACTTTGCGCCTCCGCATGGTATACTGAATTCGAGTCCTTATGGCAGGCCGTCGGGCCATGACCGATACTTTGTAAGGTAACCGATCAAAGTTTGCCTGTCCATGGCAAATCCGTCTCATCCAATGGAAGCCTCTTCATTCAAGGAACCATTCCATGCGCGTCAAAGCCATTGTTTTTCTCAGCCTGATCCTCCTGCTGATGTCCGTGGTGTCGTTTTCAGCCGAAAAACCGGATTCATGGCGCGAAGTGACCTTCCCCAGCCCCGACGGGGGAACCGTCTCGGCCGATCTTTACGGCGATGGTGATCACGGAGTTATCCTGGCCCACGGCCGCATCTTCGACAAGCAGAGTTGGCGGCCCCTGGCGACCCGTTTGGCTCAGGAAGAAATGACGGCGCTGCCCATCGACTTCCGGGGGTACGGGTCGTCGCAGCCGGGCGAGCAGGAAGGCGCCCTCCACAACGATGTCCTGGCCGCGATCACCTACCTGCAGGAAGCGGGGATGGAAAAGGTGTCCGTGATCGGAGGAAGCATGGGCGGTGGGGCGGCGGCCCGCGCGGCGGTCGCCTCCGAAGAGGGGGACATCCACCGCCTGATCCTGCTGTCGCCCGTTCCCATCGAGCATCCCGAAGAAATCCGGGCCGGTTCCCTGCTCTACGTCGTCAGCGCCGAAGAGGGCATGTTCGAGGCCGTGAAAAGCCAGTACGAAAAAGCACCCGAGCCCAAGCGGCTGGAGATCCTCCCGGGCGCCGCCCACGCCCAGCACATCTTCAAGACGAGCCTGGGGGACGACCTTAGTGAGCTGCTCATCGGATTTCTGGATGGGGCGAATGAAGAGGTTTCGCCCGCACCTGCGGAATAAGACAGGTTGAATTCCAAAAGTGTCCCCGGGGACACTTTTTTGAGCCAAAATGTTTGTTTTCAATACTTTAGATTTTCAATATTCCATTGTGGAATTATGATAGGGGTATCCCATTTCAGAGGTAAAACAATAAAAAACGAGAAATTTTACCTGATATGGTTTATTTTATATCCCATCTTTTAAGTCGGTAATCCATTCGGCGCGAAAAACCACCACTGTTCCGGAGGCGACGATGCAGGCGGGAACGATGCTGGCCCATTATCGGGTCGAGGAAAAGATAGGCAAAGGCGGGATGGGCGAGGTCTTCCGCGCCCATGACACCAAGCTGGGCCGTGACGTGGCCTTGAAAATCCTGCCGCCCGAGTTTTCCCGGGACAGCGACCGCATGGCCCGTTTCGAGCGCGAGGCCAAGGTTCTGGCTTCGCTGCACCACCCGAACATCGCTTCCATCTTCGGCTTCGAATCAACCGGTGAATGCACTTTCCTGGTCATGGAACTGGTTGCCGGCGACGACCTGGCCGCTGTTCTGGCCAATGGCCCCTTGCCGGTGGATGAAGCCGTCGAAGTCGCCCGCCAGATCGCCGAAGGCCTGGAGGAAGCCCATGAAAAGGGCATCGTCCACCGCGACCTGAAACCCGCCAACGTCAAGCGCACGCCCGACGGCAAGGTGAAGGTGCTGGATTTCGGTCTGGCGCGGGCTTTCGCCGGCCAGTCCGCGGGGGAAGAGGCTGTTTCCAGCGCGCCAACCATGACCGCGGCGATGACCCAGGTGGGCACGGTGCTCGGCACTGCGGCCTACATGAGCCCGGAGCAGGCGCGGGGCAAGGAAGTGGACCGCCGGGCCGACATCTGGGCCTTCGGGGTGATCCTGTTTGAAATGTTGACCGGCCGCCAGCTGTTCGTGGGCGAAACCGCCAGCGACACCCTGGCCGGGATCCTGAAGTCGGAACCCGAGTGGGAGGAGCTGCCGCCCGGTCTGCCGTACCAGGTCGAACGGGTGCTGCGGCGGTGTCTGGCCAAGGAACCGCGGCAACGATTGCGGGACATCGGTGAGGCACGGGTCAGGCTCGAGGATCCGACCGCCGAATCGGGGCTGTTTTCGGGTCCAGTCGCCGCCATGCCGGATGCCGACGGCGGCGGAAGGTGGGGCAGGCTGTTGCCGTGGGGGCTGCTGGCCGTCAGTCTGGCGGCGGTCGCCTGGCTGGCGTGGGGCCAGTGGAGCAAACCGAAAACGGGC
>JBDLKA010000107.1:0-11625 GCA_039714075.1 Candidatus Krumholzibacteriota bacterium
CATTGGCCCCACGGTGGACCTCGAGTTCGATTCGGATAACCTGCCGGAGATCCTGAACGCCATCCGCATCACCGATGAGGACAAGGGCATCGACCTGATCACCGAGGTCGCCCAGCACATCGGCAACAATGTGGTGCGCACCATCGCCATGGACTCGACCGACGGTCTGGTCCGCGGCATGAAGGGTCTGGACACCGGAGCGCCCATCTCGGTGCCCGTCGGCGACCAGTGCCTTGGCCGGCTATTCAACCTGCTGGGCCGGACCCTGGACGGCAAGGGCGACCTGGCCGAGCCCGACAAGGTTTCGCCCATCCACGCCAACCCGCCCGAGCTGACCAACCAGGGCGAGGCCAACGAGATCTTCGAGACCGGCATCAAGGTCGTCGACCTGCTGGCGCCCTACGCCAAGGGCGGCAAGATCGGGCTGTTCGGCGGCGCCGGTGTGGGCAAGACCGTGATCGTGCTCGAGCTGATCAACACCATCGCCACCCAGCACGGCGGCTACTCCGTGTTCTGCGGCGTGGGCGAGCGTACCCGCGAGGGCAACGACCTGTGGCTCGAGATGACCGAGTCCGGCGTGATCGACAACACCGCCCTGGTCTTCGGCCAGATGAACGAGCCGCCCGGAGCCCGGCTGCGCGTCGCGCTGAGCGGTCTGACCATGGCCGAGCACTTCCGCGACGAACTGAAGCAGGACGTGCTGCTGTTCATCGACAACATCTTCCGGTTCACCCAGGCCGGTTCCGAGGTGTCCGCCCTGCTGGGCCGCATGCCCTCGGCGGTGGGCTACCAGCCGACCCTGGCCACCGAGATGGGCGAACTGCAGGAGCGCATCACCTCGACCCGCGACGGTTCGATCACTTCGGTGCAGGCCATCTACGTGCCCGCCGACGACTTGACCGACCCCGCGCCGGCCACCGCGTTCTCGCATCTGGACGCGACCACGGTGCTGTCGCGGCAGATCGCCGAGCTGGGCATCTACCCCGCCGTGGATCCCCTGGACTCGACCAGCCGGATCCTGGAGCCGGGCATCCTGGGCGACGACCACTACAACCTCGCGCGCGAAGTGCAGTCGATCCTGCAGCGCTACAAGGATCTGCAGGACATCATCGCCATTCTGGGCATGGACGAGCTCTCGGACGAGGACAAGGTCATCGTCGAGCGCGCCCGCAAGATCCAGAAGTTCCTGTCCCAGCCCTTCGCCGTGGCCGAGGTGTTCACCGGCATGGCCGGCCGCTACGTGAAGCTGGAGGACACCATCCGCAGCTTCCGCGGCCTGGTGGACGGCGACTACGATCACATCCCCGAGCAGTGCTTCTACATGTGCGGCGCCATCGAGGAAGTGCTCGAAAACTACGAGAAGCTGCAGGCGGAGGGCTAAGCTGATGGCCAAGTCTTTCAAGGTGATCATCGTCACCCCCGACAAGACCGCCTACGAGGGCGATGCCGTTTCGGCGACGATCCCCGGCCTGGCGGGCTACCTCGGGGTGTGGGCCAACCACGCGCCCCTGGTGGCGGCGGTCATCCCCGGCATGGTCACCCTGCGGCTGGACGACGCCGGCAGCATGCGTTACCTGTCCGTCGGGACGGGTTTCGTGGAGGTTAGCGACAACGTCGTGAACCTGATGACCGAGACGTGCGAGATGTCGGAGGAAATCGACGTCCGGCGCGCCGAGGAAGCGGTTGAGCGGGCACGCAAACGGCTGACGGATATGGAGAAGGATCTCGATCGTGAGCGTGCCCGCTTGTCTTTGGCCCGGGCCGAGGCGCGGGTGCAGGCGACGCGTAAGGGAAAATAGATACGCGGGTCTGTGATAAATGATATGAGGCTGGCCGCCGGGTCCTGATGGGCTCGGCGGTTTTTTTTGTGCACGGCCATTAAGCGGGGATATGGGATATCCCTGCGAAAAAGTGTCCCCGGGGACACTTTTGGTGATAAATTTTGCTATCCATTTTCATAAATCTGTGGATATGATACGGGCTCAAACCGGAAGGAGCTCGATATGATATCCCTGACGGCCCTCTGGCTGCCGATCGTGCTGTCCTCGGTGGCGGTATTCTTCGTCAGCTTCATCATTCACATGGTCTTGAAGTACCACAACAACGATTACGGCCAGGTCCCCTCCGAGGACGGCGTGATGGACGCGCTGCGCCCTTTCGACATCCCGCCGGGCGACTACGTGCTGCCCCGCGCGGCCGACATGAAGGCCATGGGCTCGGACGAGTTCAAGGCGAAGCAGGACAAGGGCCCTGTCGCCATCATGACGGTGCTGCCCAACGGACAGTGGAGCATGGCCAAGAGCCTGGTGCAGTGGTTTGTGTACTGCCTGGTGACCGGGGTTCTGGTGGCCTACATCACACGGATGACCATCGCTCCGGGCGCGGACTACCTGCTGGTTCACCGGGTAGCCGGCGCGACGGCCTTCTGCTGCTACTCCATGGCGCACCTGTCGAATTCGATCTGGTACATGAAGAAGTGGTCCGGCACCCTGAAGAACATGTTCGACGGACTGGTCTACGGATTGGTGACCGGCGGCGTGTTCGGGTGGTTGTGGCCGGGAGTTTAGAGCCTCTTCTGCAGCTCGACATCATTACCTGAGGAAAGGCCCCCCGGGGGGCCTTTTCACTTGCGGGTCCGTTTCTCCTACGGAATTGCCCTGCTTTACCGGATTCCCTATATCCATTATGCTGAAAACCCGAAATACCCTGGTTCGCCTCAAGCCATCTTACCCGACAGCAAGAAGGCTTCCATGCATCGAACCCACTTGCGCTCTCTGTGGTGCTTGCTCCTGATTTCCGCAACCGCCGCCCTCCTGCTGAGCGCCTGTTCCAGCGGCGACGAGACCGATCCCGGGCCACCGCCTCCGCCCAAGAAACCACTGATGATCGACGATCTGGCCGCCACCGCGGGCACGGCTACTTCGGTCACGCTCACCTGGACCTCGCCCGCACTGGCGGACAAGGCGGCCATCCGGTACGACCTGCGGTACCTCCCCTTCGGTTCGGAAAACGACCCTTGGGATACGTGGGTCGGGGCGGCCCCGCCCACCGAGGACGCCTCTTCGGGACAGACGCACACCCACGAAGTGACCGGGCTGACCTCCGGCCATGCCTATGTGTTCCGCATGACCGCCAGCACCGACGGGGTCGAATGGTCCGAGGCGTCCAACCTGGTCGTGGCCACCGCGGCGCCGGATTTCGACACCACGCCGCCGGCCGCCATTACCGGGGTGATCCTGAACAGCAGCACCGGCAGCAGCCTGAACGTGGTCTGGCCCCTGACAGGGGACGACGGTCCCTACGGCCTGGCGTCCGGTTACCAGGCGCGCTACGCGGATGCACCCATCACCCCGGAAACCTGGGGTGCGGCCACGCCGGTACCCGGTCCGATCTACGCCAGCGAACTGCCGGGCATGATGGAAACCGGAATCACAGGCCTGAACCCCGGCCAGGAATACTTCGTGGCGGTGGTCGGGATCGACGACCACGCCAACGAGTCGGACCTTTCCAACGTGGTTGCGGCCACGACGGCCGAATGGTCCACCATCTACGTAAACGTCGAGGGCACGGGCGACCATCCCACCATCGAGGACGCCATCAATGCCGCGGTCGCCGGGGATCTCATCCTGGTCGGACCGGGGCGCTACACCTGGACCAACCAGGCCACGGGCGATTCGCTGCTGGGAATGATCAACGTTCCCCGCGATTACACCGATTTCGAGGTGCGCAGCCTCGCGGGGGCCGGGGCCACCATTCTCGACGCCGAGCTTCACGGCAAGGTCATGTCCGTCACGGGGGGCTTTTCGGGCGAACCCGGAAATTACGATTACGCGGGCATCACCATCGACGGCTTCACCTTCACCAACGGGCGGGCCCTGGCGGTCGAACCCAACCCGGACGAAGGCTGGTCGGGCGCCGGCCTGAACCTCCACCTTTCCGACACGGTGGTCCGCAACTGCATCTTCACCGGCAACGAGGCGACCGAAGGCGGTGGGATGTGGGTCGGTGGCCAGGGGGACGCGGTCATCGAGAACTGCCTGTTCGAGAACAACCGGGCCGTGTTCGGGGGCGGTATCCTGCTGATCAACAGCGAGCCGCGGATCACGGTCCGTGACTGCACCTTCCGGGGCAATCACGCCCGGACCGCGGGTGGCGGGATCTTCGCCTACCACGTCACGGCCACCATGGAGAACCTGCTGGTCGTAGGGAACGATTCGTCGGACAAGGGCGGCGGGATTTCCGTGGCCACCCTGAATCCCGGTTGCGAGGTGATCCGCTGCACCGTGGCCGACAACCAGGCGCCCCTGGGTTCGGCGATCCGCCTGACGGAATCCGACCTGAGGATCGAAAGCTCACTGCTGGCCTTCAACACCGGCAGCGCGGCTTTCAGTTCGGTGGTGCAGAGCGAACCGGCGATCGGCTGCACCCTGGTCTTCGGTCACGACCAGGGCAACCAGCTGCCCTTCAACCACACGGATCTGGGCGGAAATCTGGAACTCGATCCGTGGTTCTGCGACCGGGTGGACTACCTGCTGCGGGATACGTCGCCGTGTCTGCCCGGGAGCCATCCCGACGGGGCGGAATGCGGGGGGATCGGAGCGCGGGGGATCGGTTGCGGTCGTTGACAACTCGTTGATTTATCACGAAATAGTCCGGGATTTTTGGGATCCCGGACTTTAATTTGGGGGAAATCACTCCGGTTATTTTCCCAATCATACTTATTTATGCAAATATCGAAACAAACTTGACAAAAAATCGAATATCTGACATCCTCATCGCCTCGCCTATACCCGGCCGCCCGTGGACGGGGTATCCATGAACACATCGTCAGCCTGATTCAGTCATATCCATGATTTGATACGGCGGTAACTGATTAATTTCGGGTTCCATTGACCCCAGGGGAGAGGGATCAATCCAGGAACCATTTCCGGGAAAGGGGGACACACCCGGTTTCTTGTTTGTCGCGGGGGAATAGGGCGATCGCCCGGCCTTTACATTCCTGAATCACAATTCAAAATTTGCAATAGGGGGAAGCTCATGATGCTTCGCGTCACTCTGATCGTTTTGGGGGTTGTCGGCATTTTGGTCCTGGCGGCCTATGTTGCCACGGCTGCCGGACCCGTCGCCACACCCGATGGAATTTTCAAAGGCGAAAGGGGCGAAATCCCCGCGGTCGTCGACAAGGCGTTCGGCGAGCCCACGGATTTCAAGGCCTCCGCTCTGGCGGGCGCCGACTACATTCGTTACATGCAGGCGGATATTACCGAGGACAACGCCGGCAACGGGGATCCCGATTTTCCGGTGGACGACCCGGACGACGCCGGCTGGGACTGGATCCTGCCCGGCTTCGAGCATTCGGCAAACGCGAGCGCACCGAACGTGTACGGGGTGTGCGCCAACGCGGCGTACCAGGCCTACCTGATCGAGGCCGATCCCGCGCTGTTCACGACCATGAAGGACGCGGCGGACTACATCGTGACCGCGGGTCCGGCCAGCATACGGTCGGCGGCCGACATGGTGTTCCTGCTCGACTTCGCCACCCTGCCCGCGGTGACCAGTCCTCTGACCTACCAGAACGGCGCGGCGGCCATCTGGGCCTACCGGCTGGCCAACTACGGCGGCACCGCGACGAGTTTCGCCGAGGGTCTGCGCGATTACCGGGGCAACCACGGTTGGCCCAACGGCATCATCCCCTGGGATCTGGCTCCCTACGTGACAAGTCTGATGCGGCTGGAAACCCTCTTCCCGGGCAACAACTACGCCAGTGACGCGGCGGAAATCGTCGAGGTCATCTACCAGGACAGCTTCAACGCCAACCCCGGGTTCTTCGAGCCCCACGTGGCCACGAGCAAGGGCTGGGATCCCACCGGGACCGACAGCAAGTTCTGGCTCTATCCCGCGGGAGTGGCGGGCATCATCACCGCCTTCCAGGCCACGGGTCTGCACCTGGCGGAAATCCCGGCCCTGGAAACGGTGATGCTGGAATGCCAGTACGCCGATGGGGCCTACAGCTTCCAGTACGGTGCGGAGACCAGCTTCGACGACCGTGACTGGCAGGTGACGGCCTACTGCGTTTTCGGCCTGTGGGATTTCATGGCGCACACGCCGGCCAACCTGGCGTCCCTCTATGATGCCACGGCTTGGCTGGCCGCCACCCAGGACGCCAGTGGCGGCTGGGTTTACGGCAGTGGCGACCACTATCCCGAAATCAGCGGCGAATCCGCGGCGGCCGTGGCCTACGGCTGGTTTGCGGCCGGGGCGGCCCTGAACACGACGGCCACCGGTGCCGATCCCGCCCTGTGCGGCGTGACCAAGACGGTCACTTTCGACTACGACCGGGGCGAAGCCACCCCCGGCCTGTTCGGTTATGAAGTGGTCCTGCAGATCACCGGCCCGGTGACCGCGGTGGTCGCGGGCGACTTCACCGAGATCACGGGCATGGATTTTTTCACCGTCGTCGATGACGGCGGCGGACAGTTCACGGTCAACGGAACCCGCTTCGGCGCGGATCCCGGCATCCTGACCGACGCCGACCTGTTCTCGGTGGACCTGACGACCGCCGGCGACGGCACGGTGGACGTCAGCATCCTCAGCTACCGTTTCCGCGATCCGGTGAACACCTTCATCTTCGCGGACATGAACGGGATGGATTTCGTGGTGGACTGCACCGCGCCCGGACCGGTGGCGGACATCGCCGCGGCGCCGCGCCACAACAAGGTCGATGTGACCTGGACCCACGACGGGACCGACACCGCGACCTACGAGATCTATCGCGGACTGTGGTACGACACGGCCGTGGGGGTTTCGGCCTATCCCGAATACGACGATCTGGGCGGCAACACGATCCCGGCCCGGCCCGCGGACCGTGACGCTGCGATCGCCAGCGGCGAGTGGGCTTACGCCGGCGCCGTGGCCGTCGGTACCCTGAACTTCACCGACGTGTGGCCGGATGAAACCAGCCGCGGCGTCTACTACTACGAGGTCTTCGCGGTCGACACGGCCGGCAACGGCGGTGCCGCCGCGGCGGCCAACGATCGTTCCACCAACTACTGGCTGGGCGATGTGCCTCCCTACATCGACGGCTTTGTCGACGTGGACGACATCACCGTGCTGGGCGCGTGCTTCGCGACCTCCCACGGCGGCGCCTTCTACAACAACATGTGCGACGTCGGCCCCACGGACGACTGGAGCCGGTTGGGTATTCCCCTGACCGACAGCCTCATCGACTTCGAGGACCTGATGGTCTTCTCGATGAACTACAGCGTGGTTGGTCCGGCCAAGACCGACGGTCTCGTTTCGCGGACCATCGACCTGGCCTGGATCGAGTTGGAAGACGGCCGTTGGGCCCTGCACCTGCTCGGCGGATCCGGGCTGAAGGGCGTGCGGGTGCGCGCCGCGGTGCCGGTTTCCGCGGTGACGGTCGGGGAACTGCCGGCTGCCCAGCCCGAGATGACCTTCCTGGTCAACACGGGCAGCGCCATGGACGTGAACCTGGCCCTGATGGGTCGCGGCCTCGGCTTTGTCGGCACCGGCGAACTGTTCGTGCTCGAAGCCGGAGCAGCGATTGCGCCGGAGGATCTGGTGATCGACCTGCGCGGCACCGACAACTCGAAACTCGACTACACCCTGGACAAGGTCGGCGGCTCGGCTACGCCGATGGTCTTCAACCTGGGCGCCAACTATCCCAACCCGTTCAATCCACTGACCAGGATCAGCTTCTCGCTGCCCGAGGCGCGGGACGTCGTGATGGCGGTCTACAGTCTGGACGGACGCAGGGTGGCAACCCTGCTGAATGAAACCCGCGGCGCGGGCGATCATGAAGTCGTCTGGATGGGCCGCGACGACGCGGGCCAGCTGGTGGCTTCGGGAACGTATTTCTACAGGATCGATGCCGGACCCTATAGCCAGGTCCGGAAGATGACCCTGATGAAATAGGGAACAATCACGCGCACCGGGATGTTCTCGGTCTCAGGCCTGGGGCGGTCGCCATTTTCTTGTTGGCGGTGATCGCTCCGGGCCGTTCAGACCGGGTGCCGGTCCTTCCCGGCTCTTCAATATCCGTCTCCAAGTCGGCCTTGGATTTCCTTTCCGTTCACGGTTTTCGGCATCCCTGCTATATTGTTCTGCCATGGATACCGGTTTGGCCTGTTTGTAACAGGAGGACGCGTGCCCGAATTCGACGACAAGGGCTACCTGCTGGATTTCAACGCCTGGACTCCCGACCTCGCCGCGGAACTGGCGGCAAGCGAGGATATCGGTGAATTGACACCCGACCACTGGCGGGTCATCGACTTCCTGCGCGCGCACCAGGCCGAGCACGGCGTCGCGCCCATGATCAGGGTGTTGTGCAAGGAAACCGGGTTTACGCTCAAGGTAATCTACGAACTGTTTCCCAACGGGCCCGCCAAGGGCGCCTGCCGCGTGGCGGGACTGCCGCGGCCCGATTCCTGTGTCTGACCGAAGGCCTACCTGGAGGATGTTTTCATGATGATTCGCCGTCTCGCCACGTTTGTCGTCCTGGCCGCCGTTCTCGCGGTGGCCGGCTGTTCGTCCGGACCCTCGGCCGATGACCGGTTCGTCGCCCTGGTGAACAACTATCTGGAGCAGATGCTGGCCTTCAACCCCGAGTGGGCCACCAACCTGGGCGACCATCGGTTCGACGGCGAGGTCAGCGACATGTCGGAAGCGGGCTTCCAGGACCGCGTGGCGTTCAACCGCGCCTACCTCGACTCCCTGGAGCAGATCGATCCGGGAAAACTCGGACTGGCCAACCGCATCGACTATGAAATCCTCAGGGACCGTTGTCGGCAGGCCGTCTTCATGATCACCGAGGTGCAGGAGTACAAGTGGAATCCCACCATGTACAACCCGGGTGACGGGATCTACAACATCCTGGTCCGCGACTACGCCCCGCTGCCCGAGCGGTTGGCGGCAGTCAAGTCGCGACTGCTCAAGATCCCCGGCGTTCTCGAGGCGGCCCGGACCAATCTGGACAACCCACCGCCGATCATGACCCAGACCGCCATAAAACAGAATCCCGGGGTCATCAACCTGATCATGGACGGGTTGCAGCCCTATCTCGACGAGGCGCCGGGAATGAAGGACGAGTTCACCACCGCCCGTTCGCGCGCCATCGCCGCCCTGGACCATTACGGTCGCTGGCTGGAGTCGGACCTGCTCCCCCGCTCGAACGGAAACTTCCGCCTGGGAGCGGATCTTTGGGGTCGGAAGCTGAAATTTTCGCTCTCGTCGGACCTGGCTCCAGCCCAGATCCTGGCCAACGCCGAAAGCGATCTGGTTACCACCCGGCAGCAGATGTACGAAATCGCCCTGCCCCTGTACCGGGATTATTTCGGCGGCCATGTGGATGATGAATCGCCGGGCAAGGACGCCGTCATCCGCCGGGTGCTGGCCCGGCTGGCCGACGATCACCCCACCAATGAAACCATCGTGCCCCAGGCCCGTGAAGGTTTGAAGGAAATCACGGAATTCGTGCGCAAAAAGAACCTGGTCGATGTTCCCGACGACCCGGTGGAGATCATCGTCATGCCCGAGCACCAGCGCGGATTCGCCATCGGCTACTGCGATTCGCCGGGTCCCCTGGAGGAGAAGGGCACCACGTTCTACGCCATCAGTCCCACGCCAAAGGACTGGTCCGCCGAGCGCGCGGAAACCTTCTACCGCGAGTACAACAACTACATGCTGGAGAACCTGACCGTGCACGAGGCCATGCCCGGCCACTACCTGCAGATCGCCCACGCCAACAAGTTCGAAGCCTCGACGCCCTTGCGGGCCATCTTCTCCAGCGGCACTTTCGTCGAAGGCTGGGCCACCTATGCCGAGCAACTGATGGTGGAAGTCGGTTACGGCGGACCCGAACTGCACCTGCAGCAGTTGAAGATGCGGCTGCGTCTGATCATCAACGCCATCATCGACCAGAAGATCCACACCGCCGGCATGACCGAGGGCGAAGCCATGGAAATGATGATGATCGACGGCTTCCAGGAGGAAGGCGAGGCGGCCGGCAAGTGGATCCGCGCCCAGCTCAGCTCGACGCAGCTTTCCACCTACTATGTGGGCAACATGGAGATCAACGGGTTGCGTCAGGCGGCCGAGAAGAAGGCCGGCGGCAAGTTCGATCTGAAGAATTTCCACAACGAGGTGCTGAGCTTCGGCTCGCCCGCGCCCCGGTACGTGGCCGAGCTGATGGATCTGGACTGACACCACAAGGACGTGACATGCGGAATATTACTTTTGTGCTGCTGGTGGCGGCCGGCCTGGCTGCCGTTCCGGCAGGCGGCGCGCGCGCGGCCATCGTCAACAGCCTGCGCGGCTGGTCCGAGGATGAGCAGGGCTGGTCCGGCGCCCTGGCCGGAAGTTACGGGGCCAGCGGGGGCAACTCGCCCCAATCGACGTTCGAGGGTTCGGGCCGTGTCCAGCTGCGGTCCCAAGCGAACGTCTGGCGTCTGATCGGTTCGGGCAAACGAACCACTGTCCACGGCGTGGAAACCAAGAAATCCACCCTGGGCCACCTGCGGCACAACTACCTGCTGAGCGACCGCTGGGCCACGCTCGCCTTCCTGCAGGTTCAGAGAAACCCCTTCCAAAGGCTCGACTCACGCTTTCTGGCCGGTCTGGGCGGAAGGTGGCGGGCGGTGAAGGGCGAGTCGACGCTCATCTACCTTGGCGCGGCGCATATGTTCGAGCAGGAGAGGATCCGGGACGAGGAGGGTCACACCGAGGCCCAGCGTTTTTCCGGATTCGTTTCACTGGAGGCGAGGCTGAGCGAGGACGTGGTCGTCGATTTCCTGGCCTTCTACCAGCCCCGCTGGAGTGATTTCAACGACTGGCGCATGTACGGCGAAGTGTCGCTCGAAGTCGAACTGACCGGATCGCTGTCCCTGTTCACGGGCTACAAGCTGGAGCACAATTCCCGGCCGCCGGCCGAGGTGGAACAGTCCGACTGGGACACGAAGACGGGCCTACTCTTCAAGTTTTAAGCGCCGACCGCCCATCGCCGCCCAGGCCCCGTAAACCGCAAACGCCACCATGACCAGCAGGGCCAAAACCGCACCCTGGGAATGCCAGGCGGACCAGTCGGCGGCCCGCGCCATGAATCCAACCTGCGTCATCACCAGGCTGATCAGATAGGCCACCACTCCCCAGCGCAACAGCACGATCAGGGAAATGACCACGTTGGCCAGGATGAACAACAGGGACTCGAGGGAAGAAGGGCCGTGGAACAACGTCCAGGCGACCAGAGTCAAAGCCAGGGTCGGGACCCGGCGTTTGACCATCATCCGGATAACGATCAGGGCCATCACGAAGATCAGGATGAACCCGAAGAACAGGGATTGATCGATGATCCAGGACAGGGCTTCCCTCTGTCCCCGGAGCAATTCGAGATGGTAATCCAGGGGTCGGGGCGGTGTGCCGGAAAGCCAGTAGTCGACCCACCAGCGCAAGGGTCCCTCGATGATCAGGCGAGTACCCGCGGCCAGCAATCCCACCAGGACCGACTTGCCGATCACCGGATCGAGCCATTGAATCCGGGAGCGGCTGAGCAGGCGGCTGGATGCCACAAACATGGTGGGCCACACGCGGCGGCCGAGGGGTTCGGCGGCG
>JBDLKA010000108.1:0-11490 GCA_039714075.1 Candidatus Krumholzibacteriota bacterium
CGGTAAAGCATCTTCCGGTGGGCCGGAGTGCGATTCAGTTTACGTCCGCTGACATTGTGTCGCATGACTCATTCCATCCTTAGTATTCTACCGGACGCCGGGCATGTCTGGCCGCGCGCCTTGCTGTGCAGCCGGCCAAAGCCGGCGTATGCCTAGGAGGCGACGCCCCCGCGGACCCTGTCGGCGATTTCCTGATCGAAGGCCATGCCGAACGTCAGTTCCATGCCCTCCAGGATTTCCCCGATCTCATTCAGGCTCTTGCGGCCGAAGTTGCGGAATTTAAGCATCTCCTGCTCGTTCTTCGTCACGAGATCGAACAGGGTCTTGATGTTCCCCGACTTCAGGCAGTTCGCCGAACGAACCGAAAGCTCGAGCTCCTCCACGTTGCGGGAAAGCAGCTCGACGATCCGTTCCTGCTCCTCGTTCACTTCGATTTCCTGCGCGTCGATGGGCGCCTCGTCGAAATTGATGAACATCTGGAGCTGGTCCTTGAGGAGCTTGGCCGCGAAGCCGATGGCGTCCTCGGGCCGGACCGCACCGTTGGTGTTGATGCCCAGAACCAGCTTGTCGTAATCCGTCCGCTGGCCCACACGGGTGTCCTCGACGCGGAAGCTGACCTTCCGGACCGGGGAGAAGTTCGTGTCCATGCGGATGATCCCGATCATTTCGTCGGGAATGTTGTGGTTCTCACGATCGACGTAGCCACGGCCCATGTCGGTGTAGATCCGCGCGCTGAACCCTTCCTTTTCGGTCAGGTTGCAGATCACGTGGTCGCCGTTGGCCACCTCGAGATCGGGGTGACCCTCGATCATGCTGGCGGTCACCTCGCCGGGGCCGGTGACGTCGATGGTGGCCCATCCCGCCGGTGCGTCGGACAGGGTGAACACCACCTGTTTCAGGTTCAGGACGATATCCGTGACGTCCTCCAGGACGCCCGGCACCGTGCTCAGCTCGTGTTTGACACCCTCGATGTGGACTGCGGTGACTCCGTGTCCATGGATCGACGACAACAGGGTCCTGCGCAGGGCGTTGCCCAGCGTGTGACCGAAGCCGCGTTCCAGGGGAGCAATTTCCAGCTCGGCATAATTGTCCGACTGGGTGCTCTTGTTCACCTTCACCCCTTCGGGCATCATCATGTTGACCCACTTCATAAACTTCTCCATCCCTTCGTGCGCGGTCGGCACCTTACTTCGAGTAGAGCTCCACGATCAGGTTTTCCTGGATCGGGATGGGCAAGTCACTCAGCTGGGGCTCGGAAAGGAGCCTGCCTTCCAGTTTCTTGTCGTCGGCCTCGATGAACGGAAGCCGGTCCCGCTTGGCGTTGTCCTTGAGGGAATCAACGACCTGGGGGATGTTCTGGCTCTTTGTCCTGATGCTGACCGTCTGGCCGACGCGAACCTGTCGGCTGGGGATGTCGCATACGCCGCCCTGAACAAGGACGTGCTTGTGCCGGATCAACTGCCGGGCCGACGCGCGCGAAGGCGCAAATCCCAGGCGGTAGATGAGGTTATCGAGACGTTTCTCCAGGAGATTGAAGAGGTTCTCACCCGTCGCGCCCTGCTGCCGGTTGGCTTCGGCGAAATACAGACGGAATTGTTTCTCCAATACGCCATAGATTGAACGGACCTTCTGCTTCTCACGAAGCTGAAGTTTGTAGTCCGAGGGTTTACGCCCGCGGCGACGGCCATGCTCGCCGGGCCCGTAGGGCCGACGTTCGATGGCACAAGAGCTGCTGTAGCAGCGCTCGCCTTTGAGAAAGAGCTTCATCCCCTCACGACGGCAAAGTTTGCACTTCGCGTCAGTGTACCTGGCCATTTCTAACGAACCTCCTGAACGACAGCGGCAGCCCGCCGCATCGTTCCTTGGGTGAAACTACAGCCGACGGCGCTTCTTGGGCCGGCAGCCATTGTGGGGTATGGCGGTGCAGTCCTTGATCCTGGTGACTTCCAGACCCTCGGCCTTGAGGCTGCGCACGGCAGCTTCACGCCCGGACCCGGGACCCTTCACCCAGACCTCGACCTTGCGCATGCCGCCGTTCAGCACTTCCTGAGCGCAGAACCGGGCGGCGAGCTGGGCGGCGAAAGCAGTGGACTTTCGGCTGCCCTTGTAACGGCCCTGGTGTCCACCGGACGACCAGGTGATCACGTTACCCTGCAGGTCGGTCATCGTGATGAGGGTGTTGTTGAAGCTCGATTTGACGTGGGCCACGCCCACGGAATCCAGCTTCTTCTTCTTGGACTTCTTCGCCTTACCCTTTTTGTCCTTGGCAATCGCCACGTCTAACCTCCTGAACCTTGCGGTTCTACTTCTTCTTGCCGCCTGGACGGGACTTGGGTCCCTTTCGGGTGCGAGCGTTGTTCTTCGTGTTCTGGCCCCGGCAAGGCAACTTGCGCCTGTGCCTCAGCCCGCGATAACATCCGATGTCCATCAGACGCTGGATGTTCATGGCGTTTTCGGTACGCAAGGTACCCTCAACCTGATATTCCTTGTCGAGGATTCCGATGATCGAACGGGTCTGCTCTTCAGTCAGATCCTTGGTCGACGTCTCGGGGTCGATGTTCGCCTTGGTACAGATCTCGTAGGCCCGGTGATCACCGATGCCGAAGATGTACGTCAGCGAGGTCCCAATCCTCTTGTTGTTCGGAATATCCACACCGGCAATGCGCGCCACTATGGCTCCTTTCGTCCTGTCATGATTTCTCCCGGAGCGCCGTTCGCCGGCACGCGCGGGGAAATCCCATTAATGGCCAACCGGCCGGCTCAACCCTGGCGCTGGTTGTGGCGCCGCGTGACACAGATCACGCGCACGACACCTTTGCGCCGGATGACTTTGCATTTCGGGCAGATCTTCTTGACCGAGCTGCGGACTTTCATTTCGTTGCCTCCTGCCGGATCCCGGGGATCCGGAACAATCCATCTGGAACGGCCGGACCTACTACTTGTAGCGGTAGGTGATGCGGCCTCGCGTCAAATCGTACGGGGACAGTTCGACGGTCACCTTGTCCCCCGGCAAAATGCGGATGAAATGCATGCGCATCTTGCCTGAAACGTGCGCCAGCACGACGTGCTTGTTTTCCAACTCGACCCGGAACATTGCGTTGGGCAGGGCCTCGACGACCGTACCTTCTACGCTGATTCCTTCTTCTTTCGCCATCTGCTCAGCCTCTCAGAATGCCGCTGTTCCCGACCCGCGCCGGGTCAGGATGCTGGGGCCGTCCGCGGTCACGGCCACCGTGTGTTCGAAATGGGCCGACAGTCTGCGGTCGGCCGTCCGGATCGTCCATTCGTCCCGGTCGGTGACGACACGCTTGGTGCCGCAATTGATCATCGGTTCGATCGCGATCACCAAACCCTCTTCCATCACTGGATCGGGCATGGTGAAACACCGGAAATTAGGCACCTGCGGATCCTCGTGCAGATCCCGGCCGATGCCGTGCCCCACCAGGGATTCCACCACGGAAAATCCGTTGTCCCTGGCGTGCTTTTCGATGGCCGACCCGATGACGGAAATCCGCTTGCCGGGTTCGATGGCCTCGATTCCGAGTTCCAGACACTCCTGGGTCACCCTCAGGAGCTTGGCGGCCTCTTCGCCGACGGCGCCCACCGCGATGGACTCCGCGCTGTCCGCATGCCACCGGTCCTTGATCAGTCCGATGTCGATGCCGACGATGTCGCCTTCGACCAGCTTCCGGTCCGAGGGGATGCCGTGCACCACTTCCTCGTTGACCGAGATACAGGCGGACGCAGGGAACCCGTGATACCCCTTGAAAGAAGGGATACAGCCGGCTTCCCTGATCATGGCTTCGATGGCGTCATCCAGGGCTTTGGTGGTCACTCCGGGGACCACGAGCTTCCGGATTTCCAGGAAGACAGAAGCCAAAATCTCGGCGCTGGCCTGCATTTTGTCAACCTGATCGGCTGACTTCAAATTTATATTCTGCTTGCTCCAGGACACCTATGACCCCGGGCAACCTGTAAGGCGAACGCTTTTCAATTCAACACGTCCGAAATTCTCCGCGCAACTTCCTCCGGAGACCCCATGCCGTCGATTTCATGCAGAGGATACCTCTCCTCCAGCAGCCAGGCGGCGGGCAGGGTCTTCTTCCGGAAAACCTCCAGGCGGTGCCTGATGGTCTCTTCGGTATCGTCGGCCCGCTGGTACAGCGCGGGTTTCCCCCGTTTGGGATCCTCCTTCTCGCCGCAGAAGGGGCAGAACGTGGGCACGGTCGAGCCGAAGCCGACCAGGTTCATCACTTCGTTGCAGGACCGGCAGGTGATCCGCCCGTTCAGACGCCTGAGGATCTCATCGGCCGGGGCGCGGACCACGAGCACCGCGTCGATGGACTGCCCGATCTCATCCAGCATGGTGATGAAAGCGGCCGCCTGCACCGAAGTGCGGGGAAAACCGTCCAACAGCCAGCCGTTTTCGAGGTCATCCTGGGACAACCTCTCCCTGATGACTTCCATCATCAGGTCGTCGGACACCAGGTCGCCGGCGTTCATGACCTCCTGCACCTTCAACCCCAGTTCGCTCCCGCTGCGGATGGCCATCCGCAGGATGTCACCGGTGGAAATGTGCACCACGCCCTTGGTATCAACGATGCCGTGCGACTGCGTTCCCTTGCCGACGCCCGGAGGGCCCATGATGACGATATTCACCGGCTACCTCCGCGCCCGCAGTCGGCCCTTGGTCATGAAGCCGTCGTAATGACGCATCACCAGATGGGACTCGATCTGTTGCAACGTGTCCAGGGCCACACCCACGACGATCAGCAGGCCGGTGCCGCCGAAGTAGAACGGCACCCTGAGCAGCGAGATCATCAGATCCGGCAGGATCGCGATGAGGGCCAGGAACACGGCGCCCGGCAGGGTAACCCTGGTCAGGACACGGTCGATATATTCGGCGGTCTTCTTGCCCGGGCGCACGCCGGGGATGAAGCCGCTGTTCTTCTTCATGTTGTCCGCCAGGTCCACCGGGTTCAGGATCACCGCGGTGTAGAAGTAGGCGAACAGGATGATCAGGGCCGAGTACACCAGCACGTAGACCGGGTGGGGCGGCCGGAACAGCGAGCTCAAGGTCGAGAAGAACGCGATGTCCGGGAAGATGGTGCCCAAAGTGCCCGGGAACATGATGATGGACTGGGCGAAGATGATGGGAATCACGCCGGCGGTGTTGACCTTCAGCGGGATATGGGTGTTGGCCCCGCCGTAGACCCGGCGCCCCACGATCTTCTTGGCGTACTGAACCGGAATCTTCCGCTGCCCCTGCGTAATGGCGATGATCCCGCCGATCACGAACAGCATGAAGGCGGCGATCAGGATCGCCTTGATGATGTGCATGTCGCCGCTGGCCAGCTGCTGGCCGGTGTTCAGGATGTCCGTCGGGTAGCGGGCCACGATGCCGATGAAGATGACCAGCGAGATCCCGTTCCCGATCCCCCGTTCGGTGATCTGCTCACCCAGCCACATGACGAAGATCGTACCGGCGGTCAGGGTAATGCAGGTCAGGAGCTTGAAACCCATCCCCGGATTGGTGACGATGCCGCCGGACATCTGCTCCAGGCCCGCGGCCATGCCGAAGGACTGGATCAACGCCAGGAACACCGTACCGAAACGGGTGTACTGGGTGATCTTCTTGCGCCCCTCTTCGCCTTCCTTGGCCAGCTTCTCGAAATACGGCACCACGGCCTGGAGAAGCTGGAAAATGATCGAGGCGCTGATGTAGGGCATGATGCCCAGGGCGAAAATGGTGGCGTTGCTCAGGTTCCCGCCGGAGAACATGTCGTACAGGCCCATCAACGAACCGGACTGGGCGTCGAAAAACGCCTTCAGGGCGGTCCGGTTGATGCCCGGGGTGGGAATATGACCACCCAGTCGGTAGACCAACAGGATCATGGCGGTGAACAGGATCCGTCGCTTGAGTTCCGGAATGCGGAACATGCTTTGGTAACTGCCGGTAATATTCAAAGCAGAGCTTCCTTTGCCTTATTCCTAGCCCACAAGTTGCCCATGTCAGGTTAACCCGACACGGTGACGGAACCGCCGGCGGCTTCCACCGCCGCGACAGCCGTCTTGCTGGCCTTGGCGACCTCGATCTTGAACGATTTCTCCACCTTGCCCCGACCCAACAGCTTGATGGGGCGATCGGCATACTTGACCAGGCCGGCTTCAGCCAGGGCCTCGCCGTTGATCTCGGCTCCCGCCTCGAACTTGGCGTCCAGGGCTTCCAGGTTCACCAACTGGAAATGCTTCTTGAAGATGTTGGTGAATCCGCGCTTGGGCAGGCGCCGGTTCAGGGGCATCTGGCCACCCTCGAACCAGGGCGGGATACCACCGCCGGAACGGGCCTTCTGACCCTTGTGTCCCCGGCCACCGGTCTTGCCGGTGCCCGATCCCGGACCGCGGCCGCGCCGTTTCTTGTCGCGGTTGGCGCCCTTGGGCGCACCGATGTTGTTCAACTTGAGCATGACTACTTCACCTCTTCCACGTTCACGAGATGGCGTACCTTGAACACCATGCCGCGGATCGCGGGGGTATCGTTATGGACCACGGAGGTCTGGTGCCTTTTGAGCCCCAGTGACTCGATGATGCGGCGGTGCTTCTGCGGCCTGCCGATCAGGCTGCGCACCTGCGTGATTTTCAGCTTGGCGTCACTCATTGTCCTGTGACTCCTTGTTCTCGGCTTCCGGCTCGACCACCGGTTCGGCGACCGGAGCGGCGACCTCGGCCTCCGCCGTTTCCTCGGCGGGAGCGGGTTTGGCCGCGCCCTTCTCCAGCCCCAGAACCTCGGGCACGGTCAGGCCGCGCTTGGCGGCGAACTGCTCGACGGTCCGCAGCTGCTTCAGCCCGTCCATGGTGGCCTTGACCACGTTGTTGGGATTCCGGGAGCCGAGCTGCTTGGTCAGGATGTTCTTCACGCCCGCGGCCTCGAGGATGGCGCGCACGCCGCCGGCGGCGATGACGCCGGTACCGGGAGATGCCGGCTTCAGCAGAACCCTGCTGGCGCCGAAGCGGCCGATCACCTTGTACGGGATGGTGTCCTTGAGCATCGGCACCGTGATCTGGGCCGTCCGGGCCGCCTCGCTGCCCTTGCGGATCGCGTCGGCGATTTCGTTGGCCTTGCCCATGGCGACGCCGACCTTGCCCTTGCCGTCACCGACGGTGACGATGGCACTGAAGCTGAAGCGGCGCCCACCCTTGACCACCTTGGCCACGCGGTTGATGTTGATCACGTTCTCGTGCATGTCCGAGCCCTGGTCCGGGCCCCCGCGTCCACGTCCGCCCGGACCGCCAGGTCCGCGCCCACGCCCACCGGGTCCGCCGGGTCCGCGTCCGCCAGGTCCACCGGGTCCGCGTCCACCAGGTCCGCCGGGTCCCCGTCCACCAGGTCCGCCGGGTCCCCGTCCGCGTCCCCCGGGTCCTCCGGGTCCGCCAGGTCTTTGATTTGCAAATTCCGCCATCTGAATTGCTCCTGTCTCGCTTGCCGGCTGAGCCGGTAAGGTCTAGACTTCGATTCCGCCGTCCCTGAGCCCGCGGGCCAGGGCGGCAACGCGCCCGTGATAGAGGTAGCCGTTACGGTCGAAGACCATGGCGGCGATTCCTTTTTCCTTGGCCAGATCAGCCACGGCCCGACCCACGCTGTAGGCGATCGCGCACTTGCCGGTGACGCCTTCGGGGGCCTCCACCGCCGCGGCACGCCTGCTGTCGCTGGAAAGCATGGTGTTGCCGCCCTCATCGTCGATGACCTGGGCGTAGATGTATTTGTGGCTGCGGGTTACCGAAACCCGGGGCCGCTCGGGGGTGCCCGCCAGCTTCTTGCGGATGCTGACCTTCCGCCTCAACCTGACCTGGCGCCGTTTCTTGTTGATATCACTCATTTTGCTTCACCTCTCGACCAGACGGTCAACTTACTTGCCAGCCGCCTTGCCGGCTTTTCTGGCCACGTATTCGCCCTCGTAACGGATGCCCTTGCCCTTGTAGGGCTCCGGCTTCCGGTAGGCGCGGATCTCTGCGGCAATCTGTCCCACCCGCTGCTTGTCGATACCTGCGACGGTAATATGGGTATTGTCCGGGCAGGTGATCGTGATGTCCTCGGGAATGGGGAATTCCACCGGGTGGCTGAACTGCAGCTGCAGATCCAGCACCTTGCCCTTGACGGCGGCCCGGTAACCCACACCGATGATTTCCAGCTTCTTCTCGAACCCTACGGTGACCCCGTGGACCTGGTTGGCGATCAACGCCCGCACCAGTCCGTGCCGGGCCCGGACGGTCTTGGATTCGTCCGGACGGCCGATGGTCAGCTGCCCGTCCTTTTCCTCGAAGCTCAGGCCTTCGGGGATGTGCTGTTTGTGCTCACCCTTGGGTCCCTTCACCACCGAGGTGTTCCCGTCAACCTTGACGGTAACCCCGCTGGGGATGGGGATCGGGTTCTTGCCAATGCGCGACATTTCAATTCCTCCGCAATTCCGGAATAACCAGCGGTTAAACCAGCCGTTGAACCAGGGTGACGACTACCAGACCTCGCACAGCACTTCGCCGCCGACGCCCCGCATCCGGCACTGGTGCCCCGTAAGAATGCCCTGGTTGGTCGACAGGATGGAGATGCCATACCCGCCGCACACCTTGGGGATGTTGTCCTTGCCGGCGAAAATCCGGCGGCCGGGCCGGCTGACGCGCCGGATCCCCTCGATGACGCCGATCCTCTGTCCGTCCCTCACGTAGTACTTGAGGAACAGGCGCAGGGAACCCTGGGCGTTGTTCTCGATTTCCTCGATCTTGTCGATGTAACCCTGCTTCTTGAGCAGCTGGGCCATCGCCCGCTTCTGGTTGGAGGCGGGAATTTCGACTCGCCGGTGACCCGCCTGGATGGCGTTCCGGATCCGAGTCAACATATCCGCGATGGGATCGGTCATGCTCATTGCATTAGCTCCTGGTTCTCTTTACCAACTGGCCTTGGTGATACCCGGGATATCACCGTTGAGGGCGAGTTGCCGGAAACAGATACGACACATGCCAAATTTCCTGATGTAACCCCGGGGCCGACCGCAACGGCGACACCGGTTGTAAGCCCGAACCTTGAATTTGGGCTTCCTACCAGACTTGGCTATCAAAGCTTTCCTGGCCACAGATCAATCCTCCTTAGCGCCTGAACGGCATTCCCAAGAGGCGCAACAGTTCGCGTCCTTCTTCGTCATTCCTGGCAGTAGTCACGATGGTCACGTTCATACCCCGGGCCTCGTCGACCTTGTCGTACTCGATCTCGGGGAAAATCAACTGGTCCTTCAAACCCAATGTGAAGTCGCCCCGGCCGCTCAAGCGCGTGGAGACACCGCGGAAATCCCGAATTCGGGGCAGCGCCACGTTGATGAAGCGGTCCAGGAACTCCCACATCCGCTGGTCGCGAAGCGTGACCCTCGCACCAATGTCCATACCTTCACGAAGCTTGAAATTCGAGATGGACTTGCGCGCCTTGGTCTTGACGGCCTTCTGACCGGTAATGGTCTCCAACTCGGCAACCGCGTGTTCCAGGATCTTGGGATTCGTCGGGGCCTTCCCCAGTCCCATGTTGATCACGACCTTGACCGGTTTCGGTATCTGCATGGAGCTCGTGAAGCCGAACTTCTCCTGCAGGGCCGTGGTCACATCCTCTTCGAATTTTTCCCTCATACGGGGCTTTACAGCAGCCATTGTTCTTTCCTTCCGGCAGCGCGGCACCTTTCCGTGCCCCGCGGCCTGCCAGCTTCTAGTCGTTCAGCATCTCGCCGCTTTTCTTGCTCACTCGAGCGCGGCTGCCGTCGGACAGGACATCCTTGCCGATGCGGGTGGGTTTGCCCGTGTTGGGGCAGACCAGCATGACGTTGGAAGCGTTGATCGGGCCCTCTTTCTCGATGATCCCGCCCTGGGGAACATCCTTGCTGGCCCTGGTGTGACGTTTGACCATGTTGACCTTCTCGACGATGACCCGGTTCGAGGTGGGGAAGACCTTCAGGACCTTGCCCTCCTTGCCCTTGTCATTGCCGGAAAGCACCCGGACCATGTCGTTCTTGCGGATACGCATTACAGGACCTCCGGCGCGAGAGACACGATCTTCATGAACTTCTTCGCGCGCAGCTCCCGGGCCACCGGACCGAAGATACGGGTCCCGATGGGCTCGTTGCTCTCCTCGGCGAGGATGACCGCGGCGTTGTCGCCGAACCGGATATAGGAACCGTCGGTACGACCGATTTCCTTCCGGGTCCTGACGACCACACACTTGACGACCTGGCCCTTCTTCACGTTTCCGTTCGGAATGGCCGACTTAACTGAGGCGACGATGACGTCACCCACCCGGGCGTAGCGCCTGCGCGATCCACCCAGGACACGGAAACATTCGACGACTTTGGCCCCCGAATTGTCCGCAACGGTCAATCTTGTTGATTCCTGAATCATTGCATCATTCCTTGTGGGCTACTTGGCCTTTTCCAGGATCTCGGAGACCCGCCAACGCTTGGTCTTGGAGAGGGGACGGCAGGCCATGACCTTCACCACGTCGCCTTCCCGGCACTCGTTATCCGCATCGTGAGCCACGAGCTTGGCCGTCCGCGTAATGATCCTCTTGTACAGGGGATGCGGGAACCGGCGGCTGACCTTGACGACCACGGTCTGGTCCATTTTGGAGGACACGACCTGGCCGATCCGGACGGCTCTGAGGTTTCGTTCGGTATTGCCCATCATTCCTTCTCCCTGGCTCCGGGGGCTTTCCCTCCGGGCCAACGTCCGCCGCCCTAGAGCGCGGCTCTCTTCTCGGTGATTATGGTCTTGATAACCGCGATTTCCCGCCGGGCCGAACGGACCTGCAGGGGATTATCCACAGCCCTCATGTTGAGCTGAATCTTCAGGTTCATCAATTCTTCGGACTTTTCCCGCTCGAGGGTTTCGAGTTCCTCGAGGGGCAGATCCCGCAGTTCGTGGGCTTTCTTCATCACTACTCTCCCGTCCGGCTGATAATGCGGGTCTTGAAGGGCAGTTTGGCCGCGCCAAGAGTCAGGGCCCTCTTGGCCGTCTCGTGATTGACCCCGTTGATCTCGAACAGGATCCGACCGGGCTTGACCACGGCCACCCAGTACTCCGGAGCGCCCTTACCTTTGCCCATCCGGGTTTCGGCGGGTTTCATGGTAATGGGCTTGTCCGGAAAGACCCGGATCCAGACCTGACCCACACGTTTCATGTGGCGGGTGATGGCGACACGAGTGGCCTCGATCTGGCGACTGGAAAGCCAGCCGGCGTCGGTGGCCATCAATCCGTAGTCGCCGAAGGAGATGGTGGATCCGCGGCGGGCGATACCCCGGTTGCGGCCCTTGTGCATCTTCCTGAACTTGGTGCGCTTCGGCATCAACATGATACGTCGTCCTTATCGGTTACTGCGCTAGGCGCGCTGCTCGACAACCTGCTTGCGCAGCTGCTCTTTGAAATCGTTGGGGAAGATCTCGCCCTTGCAGATCCAGACCTTGA
>JBDLKA010000109.1:0-11368 GCA_039714075.1 Candidatus Krumholzibacteriota bacterium
AATCCCGTTTCGGCCCTGGTGTCGTTTCACCAGCTGGTCAAACCGGCCGTGCTGAAAATGATGGGCGCCCCGCAGGCCGAAATGTTGGTCCTGCCCGTCAGTCTCCAGGATACGACCCGCCAGAAAGCTGGGCGACTGGGCTGGCTGCGGGGCCGGATGGATCTTCAGGGCGAAGACCTGAACGCGTCGCTGGTCACCGGCCAGGGTTCCCACATGCTCAGCGGCCTGGCCCTGGCCGACGTCCTGGTGGAAATTCCCGCCGACACCACCGGAGCCGAGGCCGGCGACATCCTGCGGGCGGTGAAGCTGGACTGGGAAAGTTAGACTATTTGATGATCACGGTTCCGTTGCGTGTCTGCAGCACGCCGCGTTTCTTCAACTCCAGCCCGTTGACTTCCTGGTAGGTGCCGCCCTCCACCGTGATGCTCGTCCCGTGGCCCGCCGAAAGTTCCGCCTGGTTCAGCGACTGGTAGGGATTCAAATCGCTGCCGTCCTGGCCCGGACTGCCCGCGTTGGCCACATCCACGAATACCGAGACCCGCGGCCAGGTACGGTACATGCCGCGGCCATAGGTGGCGGCGATCAGGTTCTCCCCCGCCCAGAAAAGATCCGAGACCATGGTGTTGGCCGGGCCCTCGGAACCGGGATAGCTGGTGGTCCGGCTCCAGTTGTTGCCGCCGTCCTCGGTGGCGAAGACGCCCACGTCGGTGCCGACGTAGATCCAGGAAGTGTTGGTCGGATGGAAGGTGACCGTGTGGACCGGTGAATCCGGCAGGGGCAGAAAGCCCGTGCCACCGATGTTCGACCAGCTGGATCCGGCGTTGGTGCTGCGCCAAAGCGCGTCCCCCCCCGTTTTATTGAAGGACACGATGACGTCGCTGGAATTGACGGGGTTCACCGCGATGTCGGTGACGAAACTGTTGGGCAGGCCCACGCCGTTGTCGTCCAGGTCCGTCCAGGTCGGAGTGCTGCTCAGGGTCCGGGAAACCGTGCCGTCGTTGTAGCCTATGTAGAGCCTGCTCGACAGGGACTCGGACTGCTCGATCGCGCTGCAGATCGGACTGCCGGGGATCGAATCGCGGAAGGAGTACCAGTTGTCGCCTTCGTTCGTGGAGCGCCAGATGGACTTCCCGCCGGCGAACAGCGCGGTCGACAAGGATTTGTCGATCTTGAAGGGTGCAATGAAAAGGACGTTGCCCAGGGGCTTGTCCGGGATGCTGTCGCCGATGACGGTGTAGGTGTTCCCGCCGTCGCGGCTGCGGCGCAGGTTCAGGTTCTGGGTGGAGGCGTAGATCGTCGAGGGAGCGCCGGGCTTGACCGCGACATAGGCCCCGTCGCCGGTCATGGCCTGGAACCAGCTATCGGAACCGCCGTTGTTGAACCGCAGGAAACTGTTGTCCTGGGCCCCGCCCATGATCACGCTGCCGTCGGTGGCCGCGGCCCCGTGGTAGAACTGGGTGATCCCCAGCCCGTTGGCCAGGTTGCTCCACCCGGAACTCTGGCTGTTGTTCCAGATGTTCGAGCTGCGCTGCACCCCGCCGTCGTTGCCGAAGTAGAGGACCGGACTCCCGGTGGTGTAATTCGGATGAGGCACGATGGTATGATGGTCCGCATGCGCCGACGTGCTGAAGTGGTAGTTCCTCCAGTTGCTCTTCTTCGTCAGGGTCGTGCCGCCGTCGGTGCTGACCCAGATATCGACGCCTCCGACAATCACCCGGTTGGTATTGCCGGGCTCGACCCAGAGGGTGTTGTCGTAACCTCCCTGGTTGACCGAACTCAGGAAATGGTTGTTGCCGGTGTTCCGCAGGGTCCAGGTGTCGCCTCCATCCGTGGAACGCCACAGCTCGCCGTTGTTCCGCTGCAGGGACGCGTACAGGACGGGATCGTTTCCGCTGGAAGTGCCGAACGCCATTTCCGCCCGGCCGAAATTCGTGGGCAGGGGCGTCGTGGACCCCGTCACCATGCTGGTGAAGGTGGCGCCGTCGTCGGTGGACAGGAAGGCGTCGTCATCGGCGCCGATGACGATCCAGGGCGTTCCGTCGGAAGTCTGGTTCGTGATCTTCACGTCGTAGCCCAGAGCCCCCAGGATGCGGACCCGGGTCCAGCTGTTCCCGTCGTCGTCCGTGCGGTAGAGGACCCCGTTCCAGGTGACCGCGTACATCCGACCGTCGACCGTCGGATGCGGCGCCAGACGGTTTATGTACATGAAGTCGACGGGATCGGGAATGTTCATCTGCTGCCAGGTGAGCCCGAGGTCCCCGCTGCGAAACACACCTTCGCCCGGATAGACGTTACCCCCGGGAAATCCCTCGCCCGTTCCTGCGAACAGGAACTGCTGATCCGGGGTCATCACCATGCAGCTGACCGCCAGGTTGGCCATGAAGTCGTTCATGGGATTCCACCAGTTGCCGCTGTTGGTGGTGCGCCAGATTCCCCCGGTCACACCGCCCAGCCACATGCGCGTGGGATCGGAGGGATCGATCACGAACGCCCGCACGCGGCCCCCGATGTTGCCCGGCCCGAGCCAGGTCCACTCGGGCAGGCCGGCGTCCTTGTCCGCGCCGGTAATCGGCAAAAACTCCGCCTGTTTCCGGGCCCGCATCAGGGCGCCCGGCTCGATCTCCCCGCGGCGCATGCGCCAGTACTCTTCGCGACCCTTGATCGTGGCCCTGCGCCCGTCCTGAAGATCGGGCCGCAAACCCTCCTTGCGCGCGATCTTGTCGGCGATGATCTGCGGATCGCGGACCAGGCCCAGGTTTCCGGGTTCATCGACCGGATCGGTGTCGGAAATCACGAACCAGCCCGAACCGACGATCACGGCCAGGCTCAGGGTGCTGATCAACAAAAACTTACGGTTGCGGCGGTCCATGGGATCAATCCTCCACTGCGGTCAGGTGGTATGCCTCTTAAAGGGGAAAACGGAATTCGGAGGGAAATCCGGACATGTTTTGACTTGGTTAAACAGGTTTTGCCGGGTTTGACGATGGTTGGACTGCCAACCTTTTCCTTTTTAGCCTATACTGGCACCAACCCGAAGGCCCCCCGGGGGGTCTTTTCCCGACTTTCACGCACGCGGAGCGCCGAAACCATGGAACTGACCATCACCCGCCCCGACGACTGGCATCTGCACCTGCGCGACGGCGCCGTGCTGGCCTCGGTCGCCCCGCACACCGCCCGGCAGTTCGGACGGGCGATCATCATGCCCAACCTGGTGCCGCCGGTCACGACCACGGACATGGCCCTGGCCTACCGGGAGCGCATCCTGGCCTCGGTTCCCGTTGATACGGATTTCCAGCCGCTGATGACGCTGTACCTGACCGACAATACGGCCCCCGCGGAAATCCGCCGGGCGAAGGAATCGGGTCATGTCCACGCGCTGAAGCTCTATCCCGCCGGGGCGACGACCAACTCCGACGCGGGCGTGACGGATATCGACAAGGTGACCTCTGCGCTCGAGGCCATGGCCGAACTGGGAATGCCCCTGCTGGTCCACGGCGAGGTGACCGATCCGGACGTCGACATCTTTGACCGCGAGGCGGTCTTCATCGAGCGGCACCTCGAACCGCTGGTGAACCGGATCCCGGATTTGAAGGTCGTGATGGAGCACGTGACCACGGCCCAGGGTGTGGCGTTCGTCGCAAGCGGCGGGCCCAACGTGGCCGGCACCATCACCGCCCATCATCTTCTGCTGAACCGCAACGCCATCTTCGTCGGTGGTCTGAACCCCCACGCCTACTGCCTGCCGGTTCTGAAGCGGGAAAAGCACCGGGAAGCGCTGGTCACCGCGGCCACCGGCGGCAGCGGGAAATTTTTCCTCGGCACCGACAGCGCCCCACACGCCCGGACGGCCAAGGAATCGGGCTGTGGCTGCGCGGGCATCTACACCGCTCACGCCGCGATCGAACTCTACGCCTCCGCTTTCGAAGAGGCCGATGCATTGGACAAGCTGGAGGGGTTTGCCGGCCTGCATGGACCGACCTTCTACGGGCTAAAGCCGAATACTGAAAAGATCACCCTGATAAAAAAAGAGTGGGCGGTGCCTGAAAGCTACCAACTTGGTGATTCCACCGTCGTGCCGCTGGCGGCGGGACAGACGTTGGGGTGGAAGTTGAAATAGTCCGCCGATCACTGGACCAGCGTCATCTTGCGGTTTTCGGTTCGGGTGGCGGTCTGCAAACGGTACGGATACACCCCCGAACCCACCCTGCGGCCCCTGTCGTCCGTGCCGTCCCACTCGACATGGTGTTCACCGGCGGCCCGCCACCCGGCAACCAGGACCCTGACCCTGCGGCCGGCCGCATCGAAAACCTCCAGCCGGACCGGACCAGCCGCCTCCAGACTGAAGTCGATGCGCGTCGAGGGGTTGAAGGGGTTCGGCGTATTTTGGGCCAGGTGCACGGCCGGGCCCCGTTCCGGTACATCCGACGGCTGCGGCACGATCACGCTGTGGATGCCGCGCCCATGGGTTCCGACGACCACCTTGCGGTCGGACAACCGTACCGCCAGGGCATCGACGATTACGTTGCCCAGGGAACTCGGAGCCTCCCGGGTCCACACCACGGGCACCCCATCCTCGGGCGTGGTCGAGTACAGCCCCGTCGTCGTTCCCACCAGCCACAGGTCCGGTCCCAGGCTGGGCATGATCGCCGCGCAACGCGCCGAAGGACCGTCGTCTCCCGCCAGATTGCCCTCGACATCGGTCCAGCTCGCGCCGCCGTCATCGGTGTACCACAGACTCGGGATCATGTAGTTGCCCAGACTGACCAGCACTTTCCGATCATCGTCCGGATGCACGGCGATGCCGCTGACATAGGATTCCACGGGAAAACTCGCGTTGCCGTGCAGCGGGATCGGGGCCGTCCCGGCGACCGCGTGCAAGACATCCTCCACACGGTACAAACTCCCCGTCGCGGTTCCATAGTACAACGCGTGCCCCGCCTGGGCGTTGGTGCCCAGTGCCGAGACAAAATCGCCCGCCGGCTGATTCGTCAGTTGACTCCAGTTCAGGTCCGTGGGATCCGTGCCGCCCCAGGGAATGGCCGTCACGTCGCTGTTGCGCAACACACCGTTGCTGCTGGCCAGATAGACGACCTTCTCGTCTTCCGGATCGTTGATGAAGGGATTGATGAACAGGTATTCGCCGCCGGTGAGGGGTTTGATCATGGTCTCGTGGGTGGGGTTTCCGGCCACGTCCAGCTTGATGCGGTACATGTTCCCACGGTAGTAGGACACCAGATAGTCACCGGTGGCCGAACCGTCGAGCACCACGCAATGGGCGCCGTCACCACCATAAGCCTCGATCCAGGGGGACGTGTCGATCGGCGAGCTGGTCCACAGCGTCCCGTTGTCCTGGGTGCCGCCGATCACCACATCATTGCCCGCCAGTTCCGGGTCCAGGGCCACGGTGAAGAACTGGGTCGTATTGAAACCGTTGTTCAGCGACTGCCACGCGACCGTGGGCGCGGTCATGTCCAGGGTCTTGTGCACCCCGCCGTCGCTGGCGGTGTACGCCACCGTGGACGACCCCGGCTGGTAGATCAACTTGTGCACGTCGGCATGGTGGCTGCGGTTCTCGTAGTAGTAGCCGCCCACGCGGCTGGTGCTGGAACCGCTGATCCATCCGGTAAGATTGCGCCACAGGTGCATGCCGCCGATGGTTACCGAGTGGGGATTTATGGGGTTGACGGTCACCATCAGGTTGTATCCGCGCTGGGACCAGAAGGGCCAGATGTTGCCCATCAACGGGTCATAGGGGTACGGCATGTTCGACAGCGTGGCCGAACGATCGGACCACACCCCGCCGGCCCCGGTGCCGTCGCCGGAAATATATGAGTACCGCCACATTTGCCGGTTGTTCGAAGTCGCGGGATCCGAGACCAGGAAATAGACCCAGGTTTCCTCCGACGGGGCGATCCCCATGGTGATGCGCCCGTAGTTGGGAATCAGCGCCGGGGTTATGTCGGCCCAGTTCACTCCGTCGGGCGACCTGAAAATGCCGTGCACCCCACCCTCTGAACTGAGGGTGGCGTACAGCACGCCCTGGCTGGTGATGACCAGATCGGAATAACGCGACAGCACGGTGGTGCTGCCCAGCACCGGCGTCCAGCTGGTGCCGCCGTCCAGCGATCGATAGATCACGCCCCAGGTCGCGGCATAGACCTCGTCCTGGGCGACATTCGTCGGATCGGTTACCAGACGCCACACCACGTTGAAGGGGTTGTCCAGTTCCTGTGGCAGGCCGGTGGCCGTTGACGGCAGCACGTTCCAGGACAGCCCCCCGTCGGTGGATTTGAAGACTCCGTCGCCGTAGTATTCGCCCCCTCCCCGGGCCGGTGACGAGGCATGCCCTTCCCCCGTGCCGTAGTACCACACGTTTTCGTGTCCGGTACGGGTATCCTGCACAATGCACGAAACGGAATGCAGCTGGCTGCTGCCGGTCGTCAGGGTCCAGGAAGCTCCGTCATCGACGGTGCGCCACATACCGCCCGAGACACCGCCGGCCAACAGGGTGCGGTAGGTCGGATCAGCCACATCAATGGCCAGGGCGCGAGCACGGCCGCCGATGTTCCAGGGCCCGCGGTACTGCCACCCATTCACTTTGTCGCCGGTGCGGCCCAGCCCGCCCATCGCGGTGTGCGGATCGCGTTGCGGAAGACCGTGGGCAAATTCCTGTTCGCGCCGATGCATATCGATTGGGATTTCACCGGTGGCCGGGTCGCGCTGGCGCAACCACTCCCAGTGGTGGCGGCCCATGAGGTCTTCGCCCGGACCGGACGTGTCGTCCAGTGGCGCGGGCGGCGGCGGACCGTGTGGTGAGGGAGCCGGGGGGATTAAAACCAGCAAGGTCGTCAGGGACAGGGCAAGGACGCAGGCGAACGAAATCAACCAGGGAATACGTTTCATGATATCGGCTCCAGAGTCTGAAGATGAGCGAACCAGACAATCCGGGACGAGACATTGGGCTGATGTGAGTTTATGGAAAATGCGTTATCAAAACAAGCTCGTCATCCCCTTGGCGATCAGGGCGGACAGCTTCATTGACGGTGGTTGCTTCTTGATCGGATAAAGCCATTGGTATAGGATGATTTGAGATGAAGCAAAAATAGATTCCACACCTTTATTACTGCCGCCCGTAATCAATCAACCATTCCTGGAAAGGGGAAGATGTCCGACTGGCCGTGGCCCCACCACGGCCCCTGGGTATTTTTTTGAATTACTCGCCACTCAAAAATCCCAATAAAGGGGAACCCGACATGCAACAATATTTATTCAGACGCACCGCGACCATCTTAATGGCCGCGGTTCTTCTCGCCCTTCTCGCCGGCGTGGCCCTGGCCCTGGAGCCCACCGCGCCCCGGCCGTTCGCTCCGGTCCAGAACGGTTTCTCGCCAGAGACCGACAGTGTCCTGCCCTATCATCCCGCCCGCTTACTCGTCAAATTCAAATCCGAGGCCCTTGAAGCGGCCAACCTGGACATCGCCCGGGACAAGGGCGCCACGGCGCCAGGGGCCCGCACCGGCATCCGGTCCGTCGACGCCCTGTGCGCCTCGGCGGGGGTCAAGCGGATCTCCCGTCCCTGGATCGCGGTGAACAAGACCAACCTGGCCAACGAGCTGGGGTTGGACCTGTGGTACATGCTGGAGACCGACGGTTTCCAGGATCCGGCCGACCTGGTCAAAAGTTTCGCTGCTGACCGGAACGTGGCCGAGACCACCGTCGACTGGCGGGCCTTCCCGGCCGCGGTGCCCAACGATCCCATGCACGACCTGCATTGGGGCCACAACAACACCGCCCAGATGCTCAGCTACGACTGGGCGACCCACAGCCATGAGAACGGATCGCCGGTCGGTACGGTGGGCTTCGACGCCAACGCCCAGGCCGCCTGGGACAACTCCCAGGGGTACGGCAGCAGCGGAGTGGTCATCGCCATCATCGACAGCGGTGTGGAAGCGGGTCATCCGGACCTGCTCCAGGTCACCGGTTACGACTACGGCGACAACGATTCCAATCCGGACGACAACTCCGCCAGCGCGGGCCACGGCACCGCCTGCGCGGGTGTCGCCGCGGCCAGGGCCAACAACAGCCTGGGCACCGCGGGCATCGCCGGCGCCTGCAGCATCATGCCCCTGAAGGTGGCCAACAGCGCGGGTTCGATGTATTTCTCCTCGATCCAGAACGCCCTGTATTACGCCGCGGACAACGGCGCCGACATCGCCAGCATGAGCCTGGGCGCGGCCATCAGTTCGGATCCGGCCACCGATACGGCCCTGCAGTACGCGTACAACGCCGGGGTGACCCTGCTGGCGGCCACCGGCAACGAGAACGCCTCGACCATCAGCTATCCGGCCATCAACCAGTACGTCATGGCCGTCGGCGCCGCCTCGCCCTGTGGCGACCGGAAGCGCTCGTCCAGCAGCAGCGGCGAGGTCAACCCCGGGGTCAGCACCGATCCCAACGGGTACACCTGCGACGGCGAACGCTGGTGGGGCTCGAACTACGGCAACTCCACCCAGGACAGCAACGCGGCGGTGGACCTGATCGCCCCGACCATCCTGCCGACCACCGACCTTCTGGGCTCGGCCGGCTACGATTCCAGCGACTACAGCAAGTGGTTCAACGGGACCTCCTGCGCCACGCCGTACGCCGCGGGCGTCGCGGCCCTGGTCAAGGTCGCCAACCCGTCGTTCACCCCGGCCCAGGTTCGCGACCGGCTGGTGAGCACCGCCCAGGATGTGACCAGCGTCGAATCCGGTTCCGGCTGGGACCGCTACGCGGGTTACGGCATGGTGGACGCCGACGCAGCCACCGCCGGCGGCTCGCCACCGCCCGACGCCATCACGGTGTCCTATCCCAACGGCGGCGAGACCCTGACCGGCGGCGACGCCGTGACCATCACCTGGAGCTGGACCGGCAGCTTCACCACCGTGGCCATCGAGTACAGTCTGGATGGCGGGTCGAACTGGACCTACATCACGTCCTCCACCGCCAACGACGGTTCCTACGGCTGGACGGCGCCCACCACCGCCACCACCCAGGGCCGGGTCCGCATCACCGGCGGCACGGCGCAGGATGTCAGCGACAACAACTTCACCATCGACGTGCCGTCCGGCGGAGACTACGCCGCCCTGCCCTACAGCACGGGCTTCGAGGGCGGCGCGGTGGACCAGTACTGGACCACGGCCTCGACCAACGTGGGCCGCATCCTGGTCACCACGAATAACACGCCCCACGGCGGCAGCTACCACCTGACCATGGACAGCGCCACCAACGGCACCTACTGCCAGAACGAGGCCTGGCTGCACCTGGATCTCGGCGGCGAGAGCCAGGCGGACCTGACCTTCTGGTGGAAGGATTTCAGCGACGAGACCCACACCCAGGACGGTGTGTACTTCTCGGATGACGCGGGCGCCAGCTTCGTGAAGGTCCAGGACCTCAACGGCGCCAGCTACACCAACAACGTCTGGAACGAATTCAGCCTGGACGTGGACGAACTGGCGGCCGCGAACGGCCTGTCATTCAGCTCCACCTTCGTGATCAAGTTCCAGCAGTACGACAACTACGGCATCACAACCGACGGGATGGCGTTCGACGACATCGGGATCACCGCCGGGACGGCGCCGCCCCCGGACGCCGTGACGGTCACCTATCCCAACGGTGGCGAAACGCTGGCCGGCGGCGGTTCGGCGAACATCACGTGGACCTGGACCGGGACGTTCACCACCGTGGACATCGACTACTCCAACGACGGCGGTTCCACCTGGTCGGCCATCGCGTCCGGCACCGCCAACGACGGATCCTACTCCTGGTCCGTGCCCGCCGAAGCGACGACCCTGGGCAGGGTGCGTATCAGCGGCGGCACTGCCAGCGACACCAGCAACGGCAACTTCACCGTCGACTACACGCCTCCAACGGGCGACTACGCCACGATTCCCTACAACACGGGCTTCGAAGGCGGCGCGGTGGACCAGTACTGGACCACAGCCTCGACCAACATCGGCCGCGTTCAGGTCACCACCTCCTACACGCCCCACGGCGGCAGCTACCACCTGACCATGGACAGCTCGGCCAACGGCAACTACTGCCTGAACGAGGCCTGGCTGCACCTGGACCTGACGGGTGAGACCGACATCGGCCTTTCTTTCTGGTGGAAGGAATTCGGGGACGAGACTCACGCCCAGGACGGCGTGTATTTCTCCGATGACGACGGCGCCACCTTCGTCAAGGTGCAGGACCTGAACGGCGGCAGCTACACCAACCAGACCTGGAACCAGTTCGACCTGGATCTGGACGCCCTGGCCGGCGCGAACGGTCTGGGCCTGAGTTCGAACTTCATCGTCAAGTTCCAGCAGTACGACAACTACGTCATCACCACCGACGGCTTCGCCTTTGACGATATCGCCGTGACCGCGGGAGGCGGAGGCGGCGGTTCCGCCATCACGGCCGAGACCGAACCCAACGGCGACATGGCATCGTCCAATGGACCGGTCGGGGACGGAACCGACGTCAGCGGGACGATTTCCTCCAGCAGTGACGACGACTATTTCTGGTTCGACGTAACCACCGCGGGGAACATCAACATCAGCGTGGCCATCGGCAGCAGCGCCGACCTCGACTGGTACCTGTACGACAGCGGCGGCACCGAGGTCGACCGCGGCTACACCGTCAGCAACCCGGAAGCGGGCAGCTATACGGCGGCCGTCGGCAAGTACTATCTGCGGGTCGACGGGTACAACGGGGCCACCAGCAGCTACACCCTGACGGTGACCGGCGGCCTGGCGCCCCTGGACGAAGCGCCCGAGAAGAGCGATCTGCCCCTGGTCTTCGCCCTGCGGCAGAACACGCCCAACCCGTTCAACCCGGTCACGACCATCAAGTTCGAGCTGCCCCGCAAGAGCCCGGTCAGGTTGACCATCTACGATCAGCGCGGCCGTCTGGTGCGGACCCTGATCAATGAGTCCATGACCCCGGGCGCCAAGTCGGTGGTCTGGGACGGAAGGGACAACTTCGGCAGGCAGGCGAACTCGGGAGTCTTCCTGTATCTGATCGAAGCGGACGACTTCCGCGCCACGAAGAAGATGACCCTGTTGAAATAGGGCGCTTCATTTGGTGAGGATGGATACGGCCGCCGGACCATTAAGGTCCGGCGGCCGGTTTTTTCCGGTCAGAGGACCCGGTGGGTCTTGGTGATTGCGGCAACCCTCTCGTCCGGTACACCGGCGGCCTCCGCTAACTCCGCCCAGCGACCCACCGCCTCACCGACTTCGGCAATGATGTCCGCGCTCTTCCTGATACCCATCTCCCGTCCGATCGCCAGTAGATCCTCGCGCGTGAACCCGTCGCGTTTGCCGGCCAGCGTCATCTGGTGGCG
>JBDLKA010000110.1:0-11240 GCA_039714075.1 Candidatus Krumholzibacteriota bacterium
GGCCCCCAGGTGATCGTCGGCACCCCGGGACGCATCCAGGATCACCTGGATCGGGGAACCCTCGATTTGAGCGATGTGTCCTGCGTCGTGCTGGACGAAGCCGACGAAATGCTGCGCATGGGATTTGTCGAAGAGGTCGAGGCCATCATTTCGAAGGCCCCCGAAGACCGGCAGATGGCCCTGTTCTCGGCCACCATGCCCCCGCAGATCAAACGCATTTCCAAAAGGTATCTGCAAGAGCCGACCGAAGTGCGCATCGAAGCCAAGACGATCACCGCGGAAAACATCGAGCAGGTCTATCTGGTGGTTCCCAACGCCGCCAAGTTCGAGGCCCTGGCCCGAATCCTGGAAACCGAGTCCTACGACGGAATCCTCATTTTCTCGCGCACCCGGATCGGGACGACGGAATTGACCGAAAGGTTGGCGGCCCGGGGATTCGATGCCGCCGCCCTCAACGGCGAGATGGACCAGAAGACCCGCGAACGAACGGTCAAACGCCTGAAAAACGGCAAGGTCGACATCGTGGTGGCCACCGACGTGGCCGCACGCGGCCTGGATGTGGAACGGATTTCACTGGTGATCAACTACGACATCCCCGGCGATTCCGAGGCCTACATCCACCGCATCGGACGGACCGGCCGCGTGGGCCGTTACGGGAAGGCGATCCTGTTCGCCAGCCCCCGGGAAAGACGTTTGCTGCAGTCCATCGAACGGGCGACCCGCCAGCCGCTGAAGCGGATGGATATGCCCAGCCACGACGCCGTCACCAAAAAGCGCGTCGAAAAATTCCGCGATCAGCTGTCCGAAATGATGGCCAAGGAGTCGCTGGAGTTTTTCCAGGACCTGAGTTTCGAGTTGATGGAAGAGTTGAACGTCGACATCCTGCAGCTGGCCGCCGGTGCCTTGTATTACGCCCAGAAAGACCGTCCCCTGCAGGCGGAACAGACCCGCGATTTGAGGAGTCCCCGGTGGGATGATCCCAGGCCGACCGGTCGTGATCGCGGTCCGGGACGGGGCCGGCCCTCGAAAAACATGACCCTGTACCGGCTGGATGTGGGATCCGGCGACGGGGTGGAGGTCCGCAACATCGTGGGGGCGATCGCCAATGAAACGGGTCTGCGGAGCCGGTTCATCGGGCAGATCCGCATCCATCCGGATTATTCGACCGTCGAACTGCCGGACGATCTGCCCCGGAACATGATCGAGCATCTGAAGAAAACCTATGTCGGCCACAAGCCGCTGAAGATTTCGCGGGTCGGGAGTGGGGGTTCCCCTCACGCCGGGGGCAAGGACGAGCGGGGTCCGAAATCGAAAAAGGTGAAAGCCCGCAAGCCGGTGGGGCCCAAAAGAAAAAAATCGAAGAAGGCCGTCGGGAAAGCGAAGCGTCCCAAAACCGGGAAGGGCAAGGGGAAACCCTGAGCAGGTGCGCCGGGACAGACACAGTTGAATCAGTGTACCGAGGCCGCCTTCGCTGACCGATCAGCCCGGAACAGGCCCCAATGTTTTTCCACCTCGGCGGGATGCTCGCCGCCCTTCCAGTTCTCGTCAAAGGCCTCGAAGAAGAATACGGGCAACCGCTTCGCCTCCGCCCAGGACCGGACGGCGTCATAAAAAATCTTCTGCTCGGTTTCACCCGGCCGGCCCTTGATCAGCTCCGCCTGCTCCCCTTGATCGTGAACCGAAGTCGCCCAACCTGTTTCGCCGAGCACGACAGCGCGGTTCGCGTGCAACACCTGCACCGCCGCGACCTGTTCGCGCAGCCAGGGCAGCGAGGCCTCGAGCTGCAAACCATTCCACATGGGATGGGCGTGCATGGTGATGAAGTCGATTTCCACGGCCAGCGCCCGGCTCTCGGGTTTGTTCCAGTAGTTGAAATCATCGGCCACGGTGACCGGGACCGTGACCCCGGCGCGCACCCGGCGAACGTTGACGAGCAGGGTGTCGAAGGGGGAACGGTGGGCCGACCAGTGGATCTGAGTCTCGTTGCCCACGCTGACGGCGACCACCAGATCGCCGAAGGCGGCGGCCAGACGGATGGCGGCGTCGACCTCGCGGCGGTTGGCTTCCGGGGCATCAGGGGCGATCCACACCCCGAGCACCACCTTCATGTCCAAACCGTCGTCGCGGATCACGTCCAGGAGTGTTTCGGCGAAGCCAGTCGAGCCGTAGATGCGCAGCAGATTCCATTGGGAGAGCATCAGGGCGAGGTCTTCCCGGATCTCGGCCGCCGACGGGTCCACGCTTCCGGGCCGCTGACCGTCACGGTGGGGGCCGTAGCAGATCGCATTGCCGATCCAGCGGTCACCGCTGTACGGGCGGAATTCCCGCACCGTGAAAGGATCTTCCCGGAGGTAGGGATCAGTGTCCTTCCCGCATCCGGCCACCAGGACAAGCAGCAGGACCGGGATCAGCCGTTTCATGCCGGATCCTCCGAGGGTTCGATGTCGTTCAGCCGGCCCCGGCGGCGTTCCAGCTCTTCGCGCACGGCACGGGCCTTCTCCTCGGTGATCGGGAACTTGTAGATCGCCCAGATGGCGATGGCCGAGGTCGTCACGGGAACGATGGCGTCGAACAGGCGCAGCAGGAAGAGGGTCCGGGCGGACTGGTCCCCGCCCAGTTCGACGTCGAACCCCGTGGCGTTCAACAGCAGGCCACCCCCGGCCAGGGCCGCGGAGATCCCCAGCTTGACGGTCCACCAGAAGATCGACCCGAACATGCCCTCGCGCCGCTCGTGGGTCTTCAACTCGTCGCTGTCCACCACGTCGGCCACCATGGAGGGACCCAGCGTCCACAGCCCACCGAAACCGAAGCCCAGCAAGGGTGCGGGAAGCATGACCATCCAGGGGTGGGCCGGGTTGTAGCAGAAGAAACGGACCCCGTATCCGACGATGGAAAGTCCGATGGCGACGAAGAACGCGTGCCGCTTGCCGATCCGCGAAGCCATTCTTGTCACCAGGGCCACGGCCAGGATGGTGCAGGCGGTGCCCGCGGCACCGGCCCACCCGATCCACGTGGCGCCGGCGGCCTGGTCCCCGCCCTTGACGTAATAGATCAGGACGTAGGGCTGGAATGAAGCGATGAGCATGAAGCCGTTGAACACCATGAAGGTGGCCAGGCAAAGCTTCAGGAAGGGGCCGTTCCGCAGGGTGACGCCGAAACCGCGGATGAAGTCCTTCATCCCTTCGGCGAAGGATTTTCCGGTCGTGGATTCAGCTTTGGCGATGTTCTTCATCCGTTCGCGCAGGAAGATCGCCGGAATGATTCCCAGACCGATGGCCACGATCCCCACGAGGATCGCCAGCCAGGCCGCGCCCGACAGCTGGTCCTCGAAGCGGTCCAGGGTGGTGAACTTCAGGAAGAAAGGGGAAATGAGGTAGACGATGTTACCGATCATGCTCTGGGTGCCCATCAGGCGGGTGCGCTCGTGGTAGTCCGGCGTCAGTTCGTAGCCGAGGGCGACCCAGGGAGTGGCGAAGACGGTGTAGGCGGCGAAGAACAGGATCGACCCGATCAGGAACCAGTAGTAGTAGAAGTCCTCGCTCTGTCCGCGCGGCAGTTGCCACAGGACCGCGAAGATGATGCCCACCGTGATGGCCCCCCAGAAGAGGTAGGGGCGGCGCCGGCCCCAGCGCGACCGCGTATTGTCGGAGACGAACCCCATGACCGGATCGGTGAAGGCGTCGGTCAGCCGCGGGATGGCGCCCAGGAGTCCGACCAGGGCCGGGTTCATTCCCAGTGCCAGGTTGAGGATGATCATCATCCCGCCGCTGGCGGCGGCGAGCATGTTGTTGACAAAAGCTCCCGCTCCGTACGCCACCCGGTGTGAAACCTTGACCCGGTCTTCGGGCGCTGTCTTGTAATGGGTGGCGGCGCTCATTGGGTCACACCGATCGTTTGCTTCGGGTTTTCGGCTTCATCACACGAAAGTTCCAGCTTTGTACGAATTCCGAACAAAGTACCCTGACGAGCCCTGACGGTCAACAGGATTCTCGTGGCGACTGGTGGCCTTGGCGGGAGGTTTTGGGGATGATGATTTCTTCATACTGGTGCAATCCCGATCCAAAATTAACAACTCCGGTGTTGATCTGGATATCATCAACCAGCTTATCAAAGTTAACTTTATTTTTGACAACAAGTAAAGTGGTTTTTAGCGAATTGCACTTTTCTTGGATATATTAAATTTTAGACTTGATTCGGTTACCGAACATAGTTTACAATTGATGTATTGGAATCAGCCATGCAAATAAAGCAGGCCCGTTGGGACTGTGCGGATTGTGCGGGTCGGATTCTGAGGTTTCCTGATGCACAGTGGGTCGCCTTACAACGAAAGGTCCTCAAAATGAAAAACAGAGCTAATGCCTTGTTCGCGGTTGCGGTCCTGATCTGCCTGATACCCGCCACGGGTCTCGCGCTGATGCCCTACAACCAGGACTTCGAAGGCCTGAACCAGGCCGACACCGCCGCGCTGGGCAACGACGGCTGGTTGGTCTACGCCAACGTCTTCGGTCCCGACTGGGCCTACTGGTACGGCTACGGTCCCTTCCCGGCTCCCAACGACGGCTTCGGTTTCTGCCAGATCGCCGCCGGTGAAGGCGGCATCGGCCAGGGCGCCCAGCAGTTGGTTGCTTTCAGCGACTACAACAACGGTGACCACGGCAACAGTGCTTTCATCGAGTCCCTCGTCTTCCAGGAAATGATCATCGGCCCCGGTGACGTGTCTGAAGACTGGGTCTTCGAATTCCACGCCAAGATGGGGAACCTGGAAGGGTCCTCGACCGCGCTGGCCTTCATCAAGACGCTGGATCCGGGTGCCGGTTGGGCCACGACCAACTACATCACCTTGGACATGACGGCCATTCCCGCCAACTGGGCGGCCTATGCGCTTTCGATCACCATCGACCCGAGCCTGGACGGCCAGATCCTGCAGATCGGCTTCCAGAACATCGCGACCAACTATGAAGGCTCCGGAGTCTTCTACGACAACGTCAGGTTCTACCCGACGGGTCCGGTCGGGACCGAGGAGATGAGCTTCGGGGCGGTGAAGTCCCTGTTCCGGTAGAAATGGAAATACCTCTTCGCTGATGAGTGGGGCCCGGTGATGCCGGGCCCCGCTTTTTTGACCACCGGCGTGCAGGAGTTCTCCAGGGGAGCCTTCCGGATGGCTAACGAAATCTGGCGCAAATCCCTCTTTTTGATATCGTATAGTCGATAAGCCCGCTTTGTCGGGCACGATATTATGGTGGAAAGGGGGAGCCATGCGTATCAAAGCTATCCCAATCATTCTGTTTCTAGTCACGATGCTTACGGTTCCGGCCCTCGCCGGACCCTACTATGCCCGCGGTTCCTATTATGCCGGCACAGGTGAGATCTGGGGCACCGATGCCGGGAACGAGCTGTTCGATGACGGTCTTCACGGCGACGGTGCGGCAGGCGATGGTGTGTATGGCGCTTTCGTGACGGCCGATCAGGACGTCGGTCCCCACGAGTGGAAAATCGCCACGGTCGACTGGACCGAGAACTACCCGAACAACCCACTCTTCCCCATGGCCAACGCCGTTCTGTATCTGTTGAACCCGGGAGAGGTGGTCCATTTCCTTTTGGACACCAACACCCTGGGAGATGGCTGGCAGCCGGCAGCCAACGCGGTCGCTTGCAGCCACTTCGACATTCCGCTGCCCGGTTTCGAGTTTGAGCTGATCGGCAGCCCGCCCGAGTTGGGTGAGTGGCTGTTCGGCATCCCGGTCGTGATGCAGGAAGACCTCTGGTTCGCATTCGCCACCATCGCGGCTCCTGGCGCCCATGAGTTCAAGTTCCGGGTCATCGACACCTGGGATTTCTGCAACCTGGGCATCCACTACAACATGTTCCGCGGCCAAAACTTCACCTTCGAGACGGTTGATCCCCTGACCACGGTGCGGTTCGAGTTCAACCCCCTGGATGGGCGGGGCCGGGCGGTTCTCGACGGGTCCGTCGACGTGGAAGAGATGAGCTGGGGTCGGGTCAAGGGGTTGTATAGGTAGGGCTGGAATATAAAGAGGGGCCCCCCGGGGGGCCCTCTGCCGACAAACATATTCTATTTAACCAGCGCCACCCGCTGGGTTTCCACGAAGTCACCACCACTGAGCCGGATCAGGTAAACTCCGGAGGCCAGGGGCCGGCCTCCCTCGTCACGGCCGTCCCAGGTCGCCCGATATTCGTTCGCGGTCAGGTATCCGCTCGCGAGGGTTCGTATCCGGCGGCCGTTCAGGTCGTAGACCGCCAGCTCGGTGAATCCGTCCCGCGCCAGATCGAACCAGACCGTTGTCCGAGGGTTGAACGGGTTCGGGGCGGCCGGGCGCATCCGGCCGGCAGGCGCGGAGGGCAATCCGTCGTTTGAATCATCGCCCACGTGGGAAACGCCCCCCGCAGGGATGAAGGTGAAATCGGAGAAGACCACTTCCTGGTCGCTGGAGACATTCCCGTCGAACCGCCACATGTTCAGGTGCATGCGGGGCTGCTCGGGCCGGGGGATGTGCGGTCCGGAGTAGGTCCACGAGTGGATCATGTTGGCCGGCAATTCGTCGCCGGGGCCTCCGCGCCAGACCCGGTATTCGACCTTGTCCGCCAGCCAGCGCATGGCGTGGCTGACGACCTCGCCGTTGGAAAAGTTGTAGTCGAACTTTTCGAGGTTGCCGCCCCAGTCGTAGGGCTGGGCTACGAACTGGCCGATGTCGGCGCCGGCGTTTCCCCAGTAGCTGTACTCGATATCGATCTCGTTGAAGGCGTTCCACCACAGGTAGCCGTTGTCCCAGCAGGGACCGTATTCCCACAGGAAGATGCCGAGCACGACCTGGGGATCCAGCAGGTCCAGGCGGCCGGTCGTCGTCAGGATGTAGTCGCCGTAGCCGAGAGCATCTTCGGTGACCACCTCGGTGGCGTACCAGGGCGAGCCCTTCTGCTGGAAGGTCAGGTGCAGGCCGTCGGCGTCCACCCAGACGCAGTCGGACGTATCGCAGAACAGGTTCGAACCGGGCCCGTAAAGACCGGGGCCCTTGATCCGCCAGGTGTAGCCGCCGAAGGAAAGCGTGTTCCCGCCCGGGAAATCGTTCCATTGAACCTCGTCGATGGTCGGCGAACTGGTGCTGAACAGGGTGACCTGGTCGTAATAGACGTCGGGTGACGGATCGGTCGGACTCTGGAGAACGCCCAACAGAAGATGGATCGAGGCGGTCCCCGTGGGGGCGGCGGTGCTCACGAAAGAAAAGTCCAGATATTCGTCGGTCACCGAAGCTGCGTCAGCGACGGTGACGGATTCGAAGTCGATCATGGTGCCGCCGCCGTCCCACCATTCGATGTTGACGATGGCTGCGCACGCTCCGGTCAGGGGCTTGCCCGCGGGATGCTGGACGTGTCCGGTGACCGCCCACTGTTCACCGGGATCGCAATCCTGGCTCTGCCAGTACCCGGACACGTCCCAACCGCCCCAGTTCGGGCCGCTGACCCGGGCCGCCTTGGAGCCGTGCGTGGCGTCGGTGACCGAGCCGATCACGCCGAACTGGTTCCAGCCGCCGAAGACGGGTCCTCCCGAACCGGCGATTTCGAAACTGGGGTTGGCGAGGATGCACTGTCCGGCCGCCTGTCCTGCGAAAAATACGCCGAGGGACAGGACGAGAGCGAGAGCTGACAGGGTACGCCTGGGTAGCATGGCTGACTCCGGTGTTGGGTTGTCGATTCTCCGGCCCGGCGAGGGGCCCGATTAATGATTGTTGAGCCCTGCTTCCGGAAGGCCCACCTTGATCAGGTGGATCCCGCCGCTGCGGGCGAAGAGTTCCGCGCTCAGCCGGGCATCGAGCAGGTTTCCGGTATGTTCGGACGTCGACCCGTCCGCCAACGTGACCTGGATCCACCCTTTTCCGGTGGTTTTCTCGTACACCACCGGGACCTGGCACAAGGTGAAGGCCAGGTTGCCCCGGGACAGCGTGATCGATCGGGCAACCCCTTCAACATCAAAATAGTTGAATTCCTCCGGTCCCTTCAAAAACTCGCCGGAACCAAGGAGAACCGGCTGGAAACGGACGGCTCCATCCTGGATGCGGATCCCGAGTTCGCCGAACCGGGTGAGGATTTCCTCCTTCACCTGTCCGGTCATGCCCGGCTGCTTCGCCCCTCCGCCGGAGGGTGTATGCGAGTAGGGGTCGGTCGGAAAAGCACCGTACTCGGCCACCGTCTTCTGGTAGCCGATGCCGGAACGGACACGGAAGTACATTCTGGCCAGGCCCTCCTGTACGGCCGGGGCAACCCCTTCACGCTCGGCGCGCAGGACGTTTTCCTGCACGGCCAACAAAAGCTTGGCGACCATGTGCCAGTAGATGCAGCCGAGGCCTTCATAACCGTACATGGCCCCCGAGCGCCCGGTGTAGGCCCTGTGCCGGAAAACATCCTCGAACAGATCGAGGACCGCGGTACGGTCCCGCGCCACGGCTTCCGACCATTCCTTCCGGCTCCCGAGATCTTCCAGGACGGCGGCGAGGTCATCGCCGCTGCGGAAATCCCCGTGGAAACGGCAGACTCCGTCGGCATCCCTGGCGACCAGCGAGACGTCTTTCGCCGCCATGAGATCCTGCAAAAGCGGGATGGCTTCCACCTGGGATTCCGGAATCCTGTTCTTGGCCAAAAATCCCGGCAGTTCCCGTTCCGGGTAGAGCATGAAGCTGCGCTGATCCGGTCGGTACATGGCGCTGGCGTAGAGCTGTTCCAGGACTTCAAGCGCTTCATCCGGTTCCAACATACCCGAACTCAGGATGGCGACCTGGCCCTCGAGCATTTCCTGCAGGTGAACGACCTCGACCCGGTTTTCGTCGTCGGCGATGTCCAGCAGATTGTAGGTGTGGAAGAGTCCGTCCTGGCGACGGTTGGCGGCGATACCCTGGTCAATGAATTCCAGGGCGGTTCGGCACAGGCGGGCGACCCGGCGGACTTCGACGCTGGTCTTGCCCGAAAAACCGTGGGCATAGACGGTTTCCCGGTAAGCGGAGAATGCTCCACCCAAAAGGTCCATCAACCGCTTCCGGTCCCGCGCGGCGAGTCTTCGGGCCGCGAGCAGCCCTTTTTCATTTTCCAGGATGGATTCGATCTGGCCGAACCAGTCGGCGACCTCGGTGGATACCGGCAGTTCCGGATCCGCGGCTTCCTCGAGCAGGTTGGCCAGGAACGCAAGATACCTGCGGAGATAACACAGGGTGACGACGGAAACCCCGCCCCCGCCCAGCGCGTTGTTCGCGTCGTTCCATTCGGGCCGCTGGGTGTTCATCCAGATGCCGGCGTCGGGAATCAGGTTCGAAAGCTTGGACAGGGCCGGCACGAGCAGTTTCTCGAAAAGATTCGCGTGGTGGATGGACCCGTTCCCGTCGGCCAGCAGTTTGCCGTCGGTGCCCCGGCCGGCGACACGCTCTTCGATCCGGGCGGCGCGCGTGTGGTCGAATTCGATCGTCGCGCGCGGATTGCGCAGGATTTCCGCATAGGACTTGATGATGTAGGGGACGTCGGCGTAGCTGAACATTTCCGTGCCGAGCATGGTCCCCAGCACTGCCGGATCGTGGCTGTGCAGGGCCTCCAGCAGTTTCAGCAGGTAGATGATCTGGTGGTCGCCCCAGTAACCGATGTTGCTCCAGGGGTCCTCCGCTGAAACGGTCTCCCAGTCCACCCCTTCCCGGGTGATGCGATAGGGGTTGAATCCGTCCACGGTCGAGGCGTTGACGAATTTTGCGATGATACTCGGCAAAAATCCCGGGAACGATCTGCCGAGGGCCTCCCAGTTCTGGAATATATCCCGCCAATTGCCTTCGTAGTTGAGGGCCCGTTCCCCTTTCCGGTCACGAACCCTGATGGAAAAACGATTCCAGGGCCGGCTGGGGTCGCCGTGCCGCCTGCCGAAGTGGAGGGGAAGGTATTCGTGGCTGAGGCGTTCGAAGTCGGGGTCCCCGGTTTTGCCGGCTGTCTGGCGAAGCTCCTGAATCGTCATCACCGTGGGCAGACCGGCAAGGAGGTGACGGTGGCGGTCGGCGACATATCCGTTCCGCAGGTCGAGGAAATCGGCGAAGTCGGCGACGGGCACGTCGTGGTTCCGGGTGAAAACCCCTCCCCGCATGTTGTTGAACAGAACGTTGGAGAAGTGATGGCTCCACGATTCGGGGCTGCCCGACAACTGGATGCCGTCCGCTCCGGCCACGTTCCGCCGGAGGTTATCTCCCGCCAGCCGAAGACTTTCGGTGATCCGGTCGTCCAGGGAAATTTCGGTGAGGATCCGTCCGCGCAGATGGGAAATCTGGATGTGATCGCGGCCGGTGTCGCCGACCAGGTGCCACTGGGAGGATGTTCCGGGTTCCAGGTCGAGACCGGCGCTCACCAGGTAGTTTCCCCGGGCTCCGTTGCGGACGCTTTCTTCGGAGAGGACCCGGCCGTTCCGGAAGGCATCAACGGCTTCAAGGGAGAGATGGACCCGGAATCCTTCCAGACCACAGCACCAGACGGTGTTGGCCCGGAGAACCTCCAGGGCTTCCGCCCGGTCGATGATGCCGGTGGTGAGCGAGAAAATGCCGAGACCGGTCTCCTGGTCCACTTCGGACTTCTTGTAGGCGTCCACCAGGTTGCTCGACTGCTGGTACAGGGACAGGGGCGCGCCGTGAGGCAAAACGTTTCTCAGGCCGTCCAGGAGGTTGGCCCGGACGGGGGAGTTGCTCCGGTTTTCAAGGGTTGCCGACCGCACCCAGCCGAATTCGTCGCTTCCGGACCAGCAGTAGCGGAAGACCAGGCCGAGGTTATGGTTGATTTCCTCGAAGACCAGGCGGCTGCCGGTGGTGTTCTTGAAGAGGTTCCGTTCCGTTCCCGGGTTTTCGGCGGTCGTGTCGGAAAAGGGCTCCCACAGGAGGGAGGTGTCGTTTCCCTGTTCGATGTTGATCAGGGTCACCGGTCCGGTGTGGTGGTGGGCGTTGTGGAGCTGGTCCACCGTCCGGTAGGGAAACAGGCTGCCGTCGGCATCCACGCGTCCGGCCGTCAATCCGCCGCCGGAAGCGATGAACATCCACAGGTCGGTATCGCTGGCCAGGCTCATCAGGAAGGGGGCCATGCGGTGATAGGACGAGATCCGGTAGTGGACTTCTCCGTCCATGACGACGAACGCGCCGGCGGGAGAGGAGGGCATGGCCTCGGCCCGGAGTGGAGCGGGTGCCGGCCTACCTTCCATGAGCAACCGCCAGGGAAGG
>JBDLKA010000111.1:0-11223 GCA_039714075.1 Candidatus Krumholzibacteriota bacterium
GGGCATTGACGCCACCCGCAAGATGCAGGGCGAACAGGGTTACGAGCGCGAGTGGCCGCCCATCGTGGAGATGGACCCGGCGGTCAAGGACGAGGTCGACCGCAAGTGGGCCGACCTGTTGGGCCGGTTGGGCGGATCGTCAGGAAACCGATGAACGATTTCCAGGACATCCACGGCCGCAAGGCCGGTTCCTGGGCCGTGCGCGACGAGCAGGCCCACGGGCGCGAAGTGCGCTCGATGTTCGCACGCATCAGCGGCGTGTACGACTTCATGAATCACCTGCTGAGTTTCAATCGCGACAAGGCCTGGCGCGACCACGTGGCCGCGCGACTGGATTCCGACACGTGGGAAGTTCTGGACCTCTGCGCCGGCACGGGCGATCTGGCGCTGGCCTGTAAGCGGGGCGGCAAGGGACGCGCCTGGATCGCGGCTGATTTCTGTCCGGAGATGCTGGAGGGATCGCGGGGCAAGAAGGGCGCCGAGGCGCTGATGCTTTCCGCCGCCGACGCCATGCAGTTGCCCTTCCGCGACCGCAGCGTCGACGCGGTGACGGTGGGCTTCGGAGTGCGCAACTTCGCCGACGTCCGGCGCGGCGTGGCCGAAATCGCCCGCGTGCTGCGTCCCGGCGGCCAGTTCATGGTCCTGGAATTCTACCGCGACGACCGCGAAGCTTCCGGCGAAGCCAGGGGGGTCCCGGGCCTGATCCGGTTCGGCCTGAACACGGTCATCCCGCTGCTGGGCAAGATCGTCGGGCGCGACAGCGCCGCCTACAGCTACCTGCCCAGCAGCATGGGCGAGTTCCTGACACCGACCGAGTTCGCCGAACTTTTGGGAGAATACGGGTTCGCCGAGACCTTTATCGAGCGGCAGACATTCGGCATCGCGCACATCGTGGGGGGAAGGTTGGAAGAATGAGCGAAAGCGTGGGCAAACCCGCCATCGGCGTGGCCTGGACCGGGGCCAGCGGCCTGGTCTACGGCGTGCGCCTGGTCGATGTGCTGCTGAACGCGGGCCGGGACGTGAACCTGGTGGTCAGCGCCGCGGTGGAGCAGACCGCTCCGGTGGAAATGAACCATTCGGTCGAGGGCATTGTGGAACGGTTGCGCACCCTGGGACCGGGGGAGCTACGGGTTTTCGGCCGGACCGAATTCACGTCGCCCCTGGCCAGCGGCTCGGCCACCGGGGGGCCTTTGGTGATCATCCCCTGTTCCATGGGAACGGTCGGCCGCATCGTGGCCGGCACCAGCGAGACGCTGCTGTTGCGGGCCGCCGATGTGTGCTTGAAGGAACGCCGCCAGCTGATCATCGTGCCGCGCGAAACACCGCTGGCCACCCACCACCTGGAAAACCTGGCCAAGCTCAGCTCGTGGGGCGTGCTGGTCATGCCCGCGGCGCCGGGTTTCTATAACCAGCCGACTTCGCCCGGTGATCTGGTCGATTTCATGGTGCAGCGGGTCTGCGATCATCTGGGGGTCGAAGTCGATCTCGTTCCGCGGTGGGGCGAAGATTCGCCACCGGACTAAGGGAAAGGCTTTGTTGATGGGCAACGTTTCGGACCGCTGGGCCGCCGGCTCGACCTACGAGGATTTCATGGGCCGCTGGAGCCGGCTGCTCATGCCGGAGTTTCTTGCCTGGCTGAATCTGCCGGCGGGGATCCATTGGCTGGACGTGGGCTGCGGCACCGGGGCGCTCACCGACGCCGTTTGCCGGCTGGCGGAACCCGCTTCCGTCGTGGGGTGCGATCCGTCGGAGCCGTTTGTCCGGTATGCTCGGGAGAACCAAGGGTCCGGGCCGGCTTCTTTTGTCGTCGCGGGGGTCGGCTCGCTGCCGACCCGGCCCGGTGGTTTCGGCAGTGTCACCTCGTCGCTCGCCCTCAATTTTTTTCCCGAGCCCGACCTGGCGGTTGGGGAGATGGTCCGCATCTCGGGAACCGGAGGCACGGTCTCGGCCTGTGTCTGGGATTACGAGGACGGCATGGAGCCTTTGCGTTACTTCTGGGATGCGGTCGCGGCTCTGGATCCGAAAGCCGCCGATCTCGATGAAGGCCTGAGGTTTCCCGTTTGCCGGCCCCAGGCTCTGGAAAAACTATTTCGCGACGCCGGACTTGGCGATGTCAGCTGCGGACCGATTGAAATTGCCACTGAATTCACCGATTTCAACGAGTACTGGCAGCCGTTCCTGGGGGGGACGGGACCGGCCCCTTCATATGTCGCTTCACTGGAAGAGGAGCGGCGTCTTACCTTGGCTCAAGAGATTGAACGTGCCCTCCCCAGGCGGCCTGACGGCGCCATCACCCTGACCGCGCGCGCCTGGGCCGTGCGGGGAGATGCAAGCTGAGGAAGGCTGACCCCGATGACCCTGATTTCCCGCTACATGTCGTTGATCAAGTTCGAGCACACGGTTTTCGCGCTGCCTTTCGCGCTGATTTCGTTGCTGGTCGCCTCGGACGGACGGCCCCCATGGTCGGTTTTGCTGTGGGTCCTGGTGGCGATGGTCGGCGCCCGCAGCGCCGCGATGGCTTTCAACCGCCTGGTCGACGCGAAGATCGACGCCGCCAATCCCCGCACCGCCGACCGCCACATTCCCGCGGGCGCGGTTTCGGTGTTCGGGGCGGGCGTGTTCGTGGTTTTGTCGGCCGCGTTGCTGGTGTTTGCAGCCTGGATGTTGAACCCGTTGTGCTTTCGCCTGAGTCCCGTGGCCCTGGCCGTGGTGCTGGGCTACTCGTACATGAAGCGGGTATCGCCGCTGGCCCACCTTGTTCTGGGACTGGGTTTGGCGATCGCGCCGGTGGGAGCCTGGCTGGCGGTCACCGGCCAGTTCGCCGCGTTTCCCTTGTGGCTGGCCGCCGCGGTGATGTTCTGGGTGGCCGGTTTCGACACCATCTACGGTTGCCAGGATGTCGATTTCGACAAGCAGGTCGGGTTGCATTCGCTGGCTTCGCGCCTGGGGGTTGATCGGGCTCTGTTATTGTCGCGGGTGTTCCACGTCCTGTCGGTGGCTTTCATGGCGGGCGCTTTCCGGCGTGCCGAGCCTTTGGGCCTGGTGTCGCTCTTCGGCGTGCTGATCATGACCGGCCTTCTCGCCTGGGAACAGGTCATCGTCCGCGGGGGCGACATGCGGCGCATCGACAAGGCGTTTTTCGAGATCAATTCGTGGATCGGGATGGTGCTGTTGGCAGTTGTGGTCGTGGATATATATCTGGTGTAGATGGCCCCCCGGGGGGCCTTTTCGATTCGAAAATGGTGTTGGTCCAACAAGTTGGGGATGACGAACATGAACAACCGAATCCTGACAATGATCCTGCCCTGCCTGGTGCTGCTCGCTTGGTTGGGGACCGGCTGCCGGTCGGTTGAGGACACTCCGAGCCCGTGGGACGGCGAAGTGCAGGTGCACGGGGCCCTCCGCGCCATGTTCCACGAAGGGCAGACCGGCGCCATGGTGGCCCTGGATGATCTGCTCCCCAACCCGGATCTGTACGCGGTCGGCGCACTTTCCGATCTTTCGGGAGAGGTCACCGTGGTCGGCGGCAAGGTGTACCTGTCCTATCCGGAAGCGGCGGATTCGACACGAACCGAGATGACATTGCGGACCGACGCTGCCGCCACTCTGCTTATCGATTCGGAAGTGCCGTCCTGGCGAGGTATCGTCACTGAACAAGTAATCCGGTTCGAGGATCTCGACGAGGAAATTTCAAGGATCGCCACCGCGGCAGGGATGAACCTGGACAAGCGGTTTCCATTCCTTTTGGAGGGCAGTTTCGAGGACCTCGAGTGGCATGTGATTGACGGACGTCGGTTGACCGATGGGGGATCTTCGCACCAGGACCATTTGGCGGCGGCGGCCAAGGCGGGCGTGGACCGGGCGTCGGCCACCCTGATCGGTTTCTTCTCGAAGAACGATCAAGGGGTTTTCACGCACATGGGCTCGAAAACCCACATCCACTGCGTTCTTGAAGAGCCGCTTGCCACCGGACACGTGGATCATGTCACCATCCCGGCCGGGACGACGATCAAGTTTCCCGTGGTCAAGGACGAGTAATATTCTCGCAAGTGAAATGGTCCCCCGGGGGGCCATCTTAATCAGTTAGAAATCCAAAAACCATGAAAACTAGTTATCATTTTGTGTTATGCTGGGCTGGCTATTCGCACTGGGGGAGCGACTGAGCCGATCCATCCGGAGCCTTCCCCTGTTTGTCTTTTTGGGGGAGGACCATCATGCCGTCGACCATCCGCATCGCGTTCCTTTTGATCATGACCGCAACCCTGGGCTCCGGCATCTGCACCGGCGCGGCCGCCTTGACCCTGGATGATCTGGGCGGGGACGACATCCCCCTGCTGGAGACCCTGCAGGTCTACAACGTGTCACTGGACGTCGCCAGCAACGGCGACATCTACATGGCCGTGGAGTACCTCCAGGAAACCAGCGTGGCGGGCATCAACGTTTACCGCTCCAAGGACGACGGCACAACCTGGGACCTGTGGGGCCAGCTGTCCACGCCCAGCGGGCAGAGCGACCAGTACAGGGAATCCTGCATGGATGTCGTCGAAGGCACGGTGAGCAGGTGTTACCTGGCCTACGTCCATGATACGGTCCTGATCCCTCCTGAGATCATGATGGTCAGCTCGGATCTCTCCGACCCCGTGGCGGATTTCTCCTCGCCGGTCACGGTCATGACCTCGGCGCTCGACTATTATGCTTATCCCCGCTTCGATACCGACGTGGACAGCTACAACCAATTCTACATCTACGTCGTGGCCGAGAGGAAGGACGGGACCCGGGACATAGTCTTTTCCCGCAGCACCGACCAGGGGGCGACCTTCGAAACCCCCTACGTGATCGGCAACCTCGTTCCGTCCGACCGCGGTTACGAGAAACCCGACGTGAGCTACGGGTTCGGCAACTACGTCAACGTGGTCTGGCAGTTCGTCTCGCTGGACGAGAGTTTCGATTCCGCCCTGCGTTACACGTGGGCGGTCAACGCCGCCGGCGCGGGCCTGGCGGACTGGTCGGGCGTGCACGGGCTGGGGTCCACCAGTGACGCGGTCGAGGACATTTACCCCCGCATCGAGGCCAGTGGAACGGGCAGCGAGGTGGTCATCGCCCACGAGCGCCGTTCGTCGGTGAAAGAAGCGACCGCTTTGCCGGACCCCGGCGTCTACGTGTCCACCGACAACGGCCAGAACTTTCCTGTCTCCACGACCATCGCCGACGGGGTGATCTACCTGGGGGACGTCGTGGAGCAGCCGGGAACCGGCGCCTGGTTCATCGGCGGGACCGTGGATTCCAAGACCGGCATCCACCGGGCCAACGTGGCGGATTTGACCTCGTGGTCCGCCCTCGAAACTTTCGTCGATCAGGATTACGGCGCCCACGAGCGATACCTGCCTTCCCTGGCTTTCAATCCCGTCCACAGTTACCAGCCGGCCATGGCCTGGACCCATTACGACCACGCGCTTGACGACGTGGCGTACTTCGACGGGGCGTGGCGGGGGGACGAGGGATATCCCAATCTCGAGCCCGGGTTCCCGGTGGACCTGCCCCACCAGCCTCGCTCCGCCCCCGCTGTGGTCGACGTCGACGGTGACGGGGACCTGGAGATCGTGTTCGGCGATACCGGGGGCAACATCCAGATTTACCAGAACGACGGGACCCCCCTGCCGGGCTGGCCGGTGAATGTCGGGGAGCCGCTTTCGGACAGCCCGGTTGCCGTGGGTGACCTGCAGGGCAACGGCGAAATGTCGATCGTCGCCGGAAGCACCAACGGCCTAGTCTATTGTTACGATCCCCTGGGACAGATGAGAACCGGCAATTGGCCCTATACCTCTGGGGCCGCTCACCCCGCCTACGTGGCCATCGGAGCCTTTGGCCAAGGACCCTACCCGCGGGGCATCGTGGCCGCTATCGGGTACCAAGGGTCCTTCCTGGACCACAAGGGTTGGTCATTTCCGGGCTCCCAGGGCAAGGTGATGGCCAGGTTGGCCACGCATGCTCCGGCTGTGGGCGACGTGGATGGCGACGGGATTCCCGAAGCCGTCTTCGCCAACGAGGAGACGGTTGTCGCAGCCCATGTTTTTGCTCCCACCGTCGCTTTCGGCACCTATATGCCTACCAATCTCTCGGGCTCGGCGACCCTGGGCGACTTCGACCTGGACGGCGACGTGGAAGTGGTGGTGCCCCTGGAGGACGGAACCCTTCACGTATTTCAGGGAGACGGCAGCGCCCTACCGGGATTCCCCTTCACCAGCCCAACGGGATACCGGCTCAACACGGCCGCCATCGGGCAGATGCTGGGCAACGCGGAACCCGAAATCGTCGTCGCGGCCAGGAACTGGACCGTCCACCTGCTCTGGTACGATGGGGTCGAGGGCCTCGGCTTTCCCGTGGATACCACCGGCTGGCTTAATTACGGATCTCCGATCATTGGCCGGGTCGAGGGTCCTTCGAGTGATGTGATCCTGGGATCCCGGGGTGAACAGGCCTGGGCTTGGGACAATTTTGGCGGTGTTATTTCCGGCTGGCCGAAAGCTGCCGACCACAGCTTCTACGTGGCGCCGGCCATGGGCGACATCGACCTGGACGGCAGCAGCGAGATCGTCCTGATCAGCACGGCCCAACTCCTGGTCGTGGACATCAACAGTTCACCCAACGACGCCAGCCGCACCTGGGGCATGGCCGGTCACGACCCCAGGCGTACGGGTTGTTCGGACTGCCCCGAGGATCTGGTCACTCCGGTGGAAGACGACCTGGATGCCGTCACCAGGGTGAGTTTCGCCCTGCCGTCGCCGAATCCCAGCAGCGGCCACGCGACCTTCCGGTTTGCCGTTCCCGGCCCGGCGGTGGTGAATCTCGAGGTCTTCGATGTGCGCGGCCACCGCGTGAGCCTGGTCACCCGTGAAGAGGTGGACATGGGCCATCACGTTGTGTCCTGGGGAGGCCTCAGTGATCGGGGCGCACCCCTGGCCAGTGGAATATATTTCGCGCGGCTCCGGGTTCAGGGGCCGGGCATCAACGAGGAACTGACCCGCAAGATTGTTTTGGCGAGATAGGAATCCTGACCCGGGACCATCCGTGCAAAGCGAGCAGCTTGATCGGGTATTCAAAGAGAAAAGGCCCCCCCGGGGGGCCTTTTCTGCAATGCTATCGACGGTAGATTTCAAGGCATCCGGTACAGCACCACCTCGAGCGGCTCGGCGTCCTCGAGGTCGTCCTCTTCCTCTTCGTCATCCCCGAAGCCCGCGAACATGGACTCCTGGGCCTGATCGAAGTTGCGGATCACCAGGAAATTCACCCCGTCCATGAAGAGCAGGCGGTCCCTGTCGGCCACGAATCCGGGCACGGTCAGGGTGAGTTGCTCGACGAACTTCCCTGCGGCGGAAATCACGTCGAACCGGCCTGCGGTCCCGTCCTCCAGCAGTTCCTCCTGGTCGAAACAGGTGAGCACGAACAGCCGGCCGTCGTCGGCCACGTCCAACCCCATGATCGCCGGGTCGTTGTCCAGAGCCTTGCTCTCGATTTCCTGCCGGACGCCGTTCATGACGATGACCATGCCGTCGGTCAGGGCCTGCTTGTCCCCGTCTTCGCGCCGGCGGGGCTTGAATTCGCGGGTCATGACCCGGACCAATTCGCCGTCCAGGCCGCGGGCGTTGATGACGTATTCATCGCGTACCGGGGTGGTGTACAGGACCCCGTTTCCCCCGGCGCCCCATTCCTTCAACTCGGAGAACTCGGCTGCTTCGTCGAAGACCCGCCGCTGCATGTCGCTTTCCTGGGAGTGTTCCACAATGACGACCTCATCGGCGCCCTCGAGATCCATGATGGCCAGGGTGCTGCTCGTGACGCTCTTGCCGGATTCCATGTCAAAGGTCGCGCGGCCCCTGCGTCCCACCAGATGGTTGCCGCACCTGGTCAGTCCGCGCACGAAGTTGAAGCCGCCGTCCTCGGGCTTGCCGCCGATGTGGATTTCTCCGCCGGGCGTGTCGTCGGGATTGAGGACGATGACCTTGCCGGGAAAGCCCTGGATGGCGCCGACCTTGCCGTCATCGAGAACGAGGAGTCCGTGGGGCTGGTTCAGCTCACCGGGACCTTCGCCCTGGCGGCCGAGGGTCGTCACCAGTTCACCATCGGGCGAAATGACCAGGATCTGGGAAAGCTGACGGTCGATGAGGTACACGTTGCCGTCCGGGCCGACCTTTCCGTCGAAAATGACGCCGAGAAGAATTTCTTCATCATCCTCGCCGCCGATGCGCCACTGCTCCACCAGCTCGATCGAACGGGTGGACGGAGGGTCGGTGGGCAGGGTGACGGCGGCCGGTTCGGCCAAGGCCACGGCGGCGGTCATGATCAACAGGAATATCAAGGCCAGGCGGCCGGCAATATCAAATTTCACAGGATTCTCCCTGGAACGTAATTGTTGGTCGGTGGATTCGACCGGAAGCAATGGACAAGCCACAAATCCAAGCCAAACAGCGGCGCGGGTTATTACGCTGATGATGACCGATGGTTCCGGTAATGAAAAGAAAAACCCCCGCGAACCAGGTCCGCGGGGGCGCAGCAGCAGATAAGGCGAAGAATCAGAATTCGAATCCCGCGGCGATGCCCCAGACGACGTTTTCACTCTTGCCGTAATAAAGCAGCTCGTCGTTGTCGAGCGCCGTCTCGGCATCACCGAGCAGCGAGGTGTAGGTCACGCTGGGGGCGATGGTAAACAAGGGAACGGGGTGGAAGGGCAGCGAGGCGCGCACGTGGTAATCGGCCGGGGAGGCGCCGAGGTCCGGATTGGGGACCAGCAGCATTTCGCCGAAGTAACCGTTGATGTAGCTCTCCGAGCCCATGCCCAGACCCGCGGCCAGGTTGAGGGTCGCGGTCTCACCCAGGGCGAAGTCGTGGTTGACGCTGGCTTCCCAGTAGGTGCCCTTGACTTCGTCGATGTCGAAATAGACGGCCAGGCTGGGCGACAGCAGAACCCCGGCCTCGGCGGAGAGGTAGAACTCCGTGGTGCCGGCGCCGTCGATTTCGGGGAAGGTGTAGAAAATGAATCCCGTGCCCAGTTCGACGAGCGGCAGCTCGAGTTCATAACCCAGGAAGTAATCGACCTCGCTGAATTTTCCACTGTCCCCATTGATGTCGGTCAGGTCCAGGTTGCCCCAGACGCCGAGCTCGAAACCGAACAGGCCGACTTCGATGCTGGGCTGCAGGACCGCATCGTCCACGAGGTTCATCCCCCGCCAGACGTATTTGGTGTAGTAGGGCAGTTCGGCTTCGATATCCAGCGGTCCGAGGGCCAAGGCGGGCGCCGTGGCGCCGACGGCCAGCAGGCCTGTCAGGGCGATCAACAGAAGCTTTTTCATTACATCTCCTTAAGGGCCGCGACCGGCGGCCGGGTTTTGCGGCGGAATCTCCATATCCCGCCTTGGGGCGATGGTTTCCAGAAGTTTTCGGCCGGAAACGGCATTGGTCAAGTGATTTTGAAAAGATCGGTCAAGGTTTTTGCGGAACGGCCGAACTAGAGGGAAGGAGATAATGGGGTTGGAGAGAAGAATCGCCAAATGAGAGAGGAACCGTCGTGAGCAAGGAATTGAACCTTCCTGGAGCCGACATGCCCGTCATCGACGAATCGCGTCTGATGGCCGAATTCGGGGGAGACGAGGAAATCCTGCGGGAATTGCGTGATCTGTTTCTGGACCACGCGCCGCCTCTATACAAGGCCATCAAGGAAGCCATCGCCACCGGCGATTGCGAACGCGTGGCCCGCGAGGCCCACAGTTTCAAGGGCGCCTGCGCCACCTACGGCGCGCCGCGTCTGGCCATGGTCTGCAAGGAATTCGAAATGCTGGCCAAGGAAGACGATCTGCCCACGGTCAGGGAAAACATCGCCCATCTGGAGATGGAGTACCACGCGGTCTTCGAGGCGATCGGCACCATCGGCGTCGCCTGATAGAAATCGATTCGCCCAGGGGATTGGGCTGATACCCGGATCACTGTTTGGTGGTCCGGGTTTTTTTGTCCCCTAGATGCCTTCGTCCTGCGACTCGTCCGGCGCTCCCGGCACGCCGGGAAACTTGGGCGCTTCCAGTTTTCTCAGAATCCGCCGGCAGAACATGTGGTAGATGTGCGTCTCCCAGTTGACGATCCCCGCCCGCATATGCATTTGCCGCAGGTAGGTCATGAACTTGATGGTCTCGGCCCCGGTGTAGCCGACCGCATCCATGGTGTGCGCCAGGTGCGCGTACATGTTGTCCAGTTCGGTCTGGGTGGGCACCCTGGTGGTGCGGTGGGGATGGCGCACGCGCATTTCCGGCCGCCGAACCCCCGGTGCGATGTAGTTGCGCGGCTGACCCGAGCTGTCCGGAGCCTCAGCCCGCTGCATGGCCTGCCGGATTTCCCAGCTGTAGAGCATCACCGCCTGGGCCAGGTTGAGAGAGGGCTGCTCGGGATCGGTGTCGACGGTGGACAGGTAGCGGCAGATGTCGGCCTCGTCGTTGGTCAGCCCCGTGCGCTCGGTCCCGTACATGATGACGACCTTGCCCGACCGGCTGTGGTCGGCGATGTGGTCGGACAGGTTCGCCGGCGTCAGCAGGGCGCGCTTGCGCAGCTGCCGCATGCGGGCGGTGGTGCCGGTGACCAGCAGGGCGTCGCCGATGGCCTCCTGCAGGGTGTCGACCACCTGCGCGTTCTCGAGGATGTCCTCGGCCCCGTGGGCCAGCGCCCGGGCGCTGCGCCCCTTGGGGTTCAAGGGGTCGATCAGCCTGAGGTGTTTCAGACCCATGGTTTTCATGGCGCGGCAGGCGGCGCCGATGTTCATCGGTTCGGTGGTGCGGCTCAGTACGACGACCACGTTGTCCAGGTTGGGGGCGCCCTGGCCGGATTCGATGGTTTCGGAGGTGTTCTCGTTCACGGTTCCAGGCTCACACGGGTTGGGGTTGGTGTTGAGGTCATCATGTGATTTTACCGGGGAAAACTCAAAGAAAATGATGGTCGCGGGAGATCGAGGCCGCCGGGTTGTTGATCAATGATACGACGATCGGGCAAGGTTGCCTTGACCCGGCATCCAGGTGCAAAGAAGGCCCCCCGGGGGGCCCTCCTCGCAGGTTCATGGAGCCGGAAATTATTTCAGCAGCGTCAGTTTTCCCACCCGTTTCTGGTCTCCCGCGTTGAACCGGTAGAAATAAACCCCGGACGAGGCGGCCCGCCCTCCGGCGTCGCGCCCGTCCCACACCTGTTTGT
>JBDLKA010000112.1:0-11176 GCA_039714075.1 Candidatus Krumholzibacteriota bacterium
TTCGCCGCCGTAGCCATAGCTACGGCAAGAATTCGCAACGCCGAGCTCGGTTTGGCAAGGCGTGCATGACGCCGGGAGGAGTTTTTCAACAGCCTGCTAGATCAGCCCCATGTGAAAACGCCCCCCGGGAAATTCCCGGGGGGCGTTTCGCGACCGCCGGAGCGGCCGTGAGCTGATTAAGGACAACTACCGGTACATACCCTTGATGGTACCCCAGGCAGCCTCTTCGACCGCAACCGGAGCACACACGCCGGGACCGTCTTCCCACACGTGGGTCACGGTGGTCTCGGGAGCCAGGGTGTTGTCCAGGACGATGACCTTGTTGGCGCCGCCTTCCCAGGTGTTGCAGTCGTCCTTCTTGAACTTGTACTCGATGGTCAGGGGGATGGGCCTGCCGGCCTCGAACACGACGCAGGTCTGGTAGAGGCCCGCCCCGATAAGATCGGCCGGGATGCCGGCGCCCCAGTTGTCCAGTTCGGGGATGCCGCCGACGGTGCAGACGCCGCCGGTATTATCCACGCCGTCCAGGCAGACCTGGAAGCAGATAACCTTGTCTTCCTCGAGAGTGTTGCCCAGGCCACAGGTGATGGGCGCGAATTCCCAGCTGTCGGGCGCCAGTTCCACCAGGGTGGTGCCGTCCGTGGGCAGGGTCACCAGCCGGTTGGCGGTGCCTTCCCAGGTCGCGCAGGCGTCCTTCTTGTACTTGTATTCGAAGCTGGGGTTGCCGCCGGCGGCGAAGACCACATCGACGGTGAACAGTTCGGGATCACCGGGAGATCCGATCATGTTCACGCCGGTGCCCCAGCTACCGATCTCCGCGGCCGAACCGATCACACAGGGAACGGGCGTCGTGGCCGTGCCGCTCATGCACAGAGTGAAACGCACGATGATGTCGTTGGGCAGCACGTCGATGACGTTGTAGCGGAACGGAGGAACATTGCCGGCCTGGTCCGCGGCCACCTCGAAGTCGGTACCGTCGGTGGCGTCGCTGAAAATGACCGTCACATCCACCCAGGCGGCGCCCACCAGGGCAGCCTGGGGTACCTGGGCCGTGTATTCGTCGTTGGCGCCCACGTCTCCCAGGTAGGTCATCGGAGCGTTGGCCTGGGCCGCGATGTCAGTGGTGTAGTAGAGGACGGCCGAGATGTCGGCACCCTGTCCCCCGGGATCCGTGATCCCGTTCTTGTAAACCTGGGCATACACATCCACCGGTCCGGTAGGCGTGACGTTCTGTCCATGGTTCGGCCAGACATTGCCCGCCCAGTCGATGAGCGCGAAGGCGTTGCCGGCTACGCCCAGAAGCATGACGCAGACGGTCAGCGTGAGCAGTTTCTTCATGATACCCTCCCCAGGGGGTGATGGCCCGCTAACCAGGCCGCTTGCAGATGCAGGCATATCTGGAAGCATCCAGGCATGCCGGGCGGCCCGTATCGTTGAAAACCCTGAAAAGGGAGCGATTTGAGCCGAAAATCCAATTGTCGAACGCAATTTTACCATAAAAACGGGATTTTTGGTGTACTTTTTGGATTTTTGATGAAATACCGCCCTCCAGACGACGCTGGAGGGCGGTGATCGGAAGAAGGCCCGTAACCGAAATCTACCTGTACATACCCTTGAGGGTGCCCCAGGCGGCTTCTTCAACCGTAACGGGATCACAGGCGCCCGGACCGTCGTCCCAGGCATGGGTCAGGGTCTGGGTCGATGGCGACGAGTTGTCGATGGTCAGCAACCTGTTGGGAACACCTTCCCAGGTCGCGCAATCATCCTTCTTGAACTTGTACTCGATGTTGATGGGTATCGGCGAACCGGCGGGCAAAATGATGCAGGCCTGGTACAGGTCCGCGGCGATTTCGACCGCCGGGGTACCGTAACCCCAGTTGTCCAGTTCGGGAATGTTTCCCACGGCGCAGACGCCGCCGCTGGTGCCGACCCCGGCCAGACAGACCTGGAAGCAGACTTCCTTGTCCTCGGCCAGGACGTCGCCCAGACCGCAGCCCAGCGGCTGGTTGTTCCAGCTGTCCTCGGGCGCCGGGATGGGATAATAGGTCGTACCGTCGGTCGGCAGGGTCACGACCCGGTTGGGTACGCTTTCCCAGGTGGTACAGCCGTCCTTCTGGTACTTGTACTCGAAGGTGGGATTGCTGCCGGCCGGAATGATCACCGTGACACCGTACAAATCGCCGCTGCCGCCGTTGTCCATGACCACTCCCGTGGTCCAGCTGCCCAGGGCCGGATCCGACCCGATGACGCAGACATCGCCGCTGGTGACCTCGCCACTCAGGCAAAGACGGAAGCCGACTTCCAGGTCGTTGGGCAGGACGTCGGTCACGTAGTACCGGACCGGGTTCACGCCGTAGGAAGTGGCGTCGGTCGCGTCGGTGAAGGTGACCGAGACATCCACCCAGGCCGCGCCCACCAGGGCCGTCTGGGGTACCTGGGCGGTGTATTCGTCGTTGTTGCCGATGTCCGTGTTGTAGGTCATCGGCACGCTGACCAGGGAGCCGATGTCGGTCACGTAGGCCAGGACACCGGAAATATCGGCGCCTTGCCCGGGGCCGTCGGTGACGCCGGCCTTGTAGACCTGGGCGTAGACATCCACCGGTCCCGTGGGAATGACGTTGGCGCCGTCCGCCGGCCAGACGTTGCCGGCCCAGTCGATGACCGCGAACGCGCTTCCGGCGGCGGTCAGAACCAAAGTACAAAGAGCGAGCGTGAGCAGTTTCTTCATGATGATCTCCCACAAAAAAAGCCCGGGTGGAGATAGTCCACCCGGGCACGCATCAGGGTTGATTACTACCAGTGGCATGATAGCACAAATCATCCCGTTTTTGTCTTATTTCGTCTAATTCAACAAAATCGCCCCGCTCATTCCGGGCAGGGTGATTTCCACGTCGCCGCCCCGCAGATCGATCTTTTCACCGGTGGCGAAGCTGCCGCCGGCAGCCCGGGGAAAGGCATCCGGGCCCACCTGGACCTCGAAGACCATCTCTGCGCCCGCCGCGGTCAGGTTCTGCAGGGATTCACTCGAAAGAGTCAGCGTCACCGGCGAGGGGCCCGCATTGAAAGCGCTCACAGCCAGCTTGCCGTCCAGTTCCCGTGCAAAGACATAACCCTTGCCCTGGGTGACCAGGGTGGTGAAACTGCCGCGGCTGAGCACCGGCGTATCTCGCCGCAGCCTCGTGATCTGGCCGTAGTAATCCCGCAGTTCCTTTTTCCGGGTGTCGCCCTCGTAGCGCCAGTCCATGGGCCGGCGGCAATCGGGATCCTTGCCCCCGGTCATGCCCACCTCGTCCCCGTACCAGATGTGCGGCATGCCCACGTAGGTCATGCTGAACATGGCGCCCAGCATCAGGCGGCGCACGTCGCCGGCGCTGGTCAGATAGCGGATGGTGTCGTGGCTGTCCATCAGGTTCATCATTACCGCCACGCTCTGGGGCGGATACTGGAAGCGTCCCGGGCTGAGGCGGGCGTCGAACGCGGCGGCATCGATATTGCCCTTGCCGAAGAAGTCCATGACCGGGTCGCGGAAGAATTTGTAGTTCATGGTCGAGTCGAAGCAGTTGGGATTGATCCAGCGCCCCGCGTTGCCCCACAGTTCGCCCACCAGCCAGACGTCTTCCTTGAGGGAGTCGCAGCGCTCGCGGAACAGCTTCCAGAACCAGAACGGCACCTCGTTGGGCACGTCCAGGCGGAAGCCGTCGATGTCGAATTCGCCCAGCCAGACGTCGGCCGTCTTCAGGCAGTAGTTGACCACGTCCATGTTCGGCGTGGCGTCTTCGATGTTGTCGATGTTGTTCTCGTCGGCGTTGCTGCGCACCAGGTCGAAGTTCAGGTTGGGATGCAGCCCGAAGCCCCACCAGCAGTCGTAGTAGTCGCTGGCGTTGAAATCGCGGGAGGACGGCAGGGGCCATTTGTGGAACTCGTACCAGTTGTAGTACTGGCTGCTGGGACCGTTGTCCACCGCGTCGCGGAAGGCGAAATGCCAGTTGCCCGTGTGGTTGAAGGCCATGTCCACCACCACGCGGATGCCGTGATCATGGCAGGCCTTCACAAAAGCCTTGAACTCCTCGCGATCACCGAAGTGGGGATCGACCTCGTGGTAGTCCACCGGATCGTACTTGTGGTTGCTCATGCCGGTGTTCAGGGGATTGAAGTAGATCACCGTGATGCCCAGGTCGTTCAGGTAATCCAGCTTCTGCTGGATGCCGGCCACATCGCCGCCGTAGAACGAGTAGTAGTCGGGCTTGCCGTCGGTGCGGTAGGGGCTGCGGACCAGACCCTTGACGTCGTACCAGTCCTCGATCAGATGGAAGTACTCCCCGTTGGTCTTGCCGCTTTCGGGCAGCTTGTTGGCTCCGACATACCAGGGCTCACTGAAATCGGGATCGTTGTCGGGATCGCCGTTGGCGAACCGTTCGGGGAAGATCTGGTAGATGATGCCTTCCTTGGCCCAGTCGGGCGTGAAGAAGGGCGGGAAATCCGCCGCGCGATAGACGAACGGCGCCGAGCCCTTGTCCGCCGTCATCCCCTTTGCGCCCAAGTACTCCGTGGTCTCCGCGTCACGGTAGGCGACGAAGTAGGACAAATCATCCGCGGCATCGCCCAGGGTCACGGTGGTGCGGTAGTACTGGAAGGAGGCGTCCTTTTCGACGGCATCCATCGCCACCGAGGTTTCCGCGCCGCCGCCGGCCTGGTAGATCAGGGTCACTTCTTCGACATCATTCAGATGGGCCTTGGCCGTCAGTGATATCTCGGTCGGGCTCAAGGGGTTGCAGGTCGAGTAGTCGAACACCGGCTCCAGGTCGTCGCTGTAGATCTTGCCGTCCCCCAGTTCGATTTCGATGGTGGCGAACGTGGCGTCCACCTTCAGGATCGAGTTCTGGCCGCCGAAGCCGTCGTCGGTGCTTTCGGGGTTGTTGGGATCCTGCTGCCAGTTGCCGTCGACGACGAACTTGTACTGGTAGGTTCCCTGGGCCAACAGCAGGGTGACGGTGTAGGTGCCGTCGCTGTCGGCGTCGGTCATGCGGGTCTTGGAATCGTTCCAGTCGTTGAAGGTGCCGGCCAGGAACACGTTGGCGACGCCCGAGATGACGGGCGTGTAGCGGAATTCCACCGAACGAAGTTCACCATCACCCGCGGGCGCCGCCGCTGCGGCGCCGGCCGCCGCCGCCCCACCCCCTGCCGTGGCCGCGTCCACCTTGTCCTTGCCCGCGGCCACATGGACGACGGAATTCTGACCGCCGAAGCCGTCGTCGGTCACGTTGGCGTTGGCGGGATCCTGGGTCCAGGTGCCGTCGGCGACGAACTTGTAGGCGTAATCGCCCGGCGCCAGCTCGAGGGTCTTTGTCCAGACGCCGTCGGCATTGTCCATGAGGTCGGCGGAATCGCTCCAGCCGTTGAAATCTCCGGCCAGGTGGACCTGGGTGGCGCCCGGATCCTCGTACCGGAAGGTGACCTGGGCCTTGCCGCCGGTTGCCGGAGCTGCGGGAGCCGGGGTCGCCGCCGGGGCCGCGACTGCTGCGCCTGCTGCCGAGCCCGCAGCGGCCATTTCGTCCAAGTCAGCAGGCACTGTTACAACGGAATTATTTCCTCCGAACCCGTCCTCGGCAGTGTTCGCGTTGGCCGGATCCGCGGTCCAGGAACCATCGGCCACGAACTTGTACTGGTAGGTTCCCGGATCCAGATCCAGGATCAGAGTCCAGACCCCGTCCGCATTGATCATGGGGTTGGCGGAATCGCTCCAGCCGTTGAATTCACCAGCCAGATAAACGGCCCCAGCTCCCGGAGCTTCGTGCTGAAAAGTTACCTTGGCGGCCTGGGCGGGCAATCCGGCCACAAACAACATCAGCATCGTGGCAAAGAATACGGTAGCTGACTTTTTCATTAAAGAACCTCACTTGCGCCAGGCAGGTTTATTCCCGGCCGGTCAGGACATCCCGGATCACCCATTTATTTTTGGAACCCAGTACACTAACAAAGCTCAGGTGACATTAAAAGGGGGTTAATTTGAGGAAAATTGCCCCAATTTCCGAAAACCCACCAAATGTGTTAATATTATAGAAGTCATACCATTCAAAGACGTTCCGATTATGAGCAACCGCCGTCCCCTGGAGTTATTCATGGACCGCATCCGACCCGCTTTTTCCCGCTCTTTTCTTCTGTGGATCCTGTTTACCCTGTGCCTGTCACTGGGACTGCTGGCCGTGGGCGGCTGTTCCGAGCAGAGCGCCCTGCTGGATCCTGCCGAGCGGGCCGGAGTATCGGACGGCAAAGCCCATACGGACACCTTCACGCTGCTTGCCTACGACCTGGATTCCGTTCACCTGGCCGGCTCGTTCAACGGCTGGGTCGACAACGATCCCGCCTGGGAACTGACCCTGCAGCCGGACGGCTACTCCTGGCGCCTGATCGCCCAGGTTCCCGACGGCATGATCACCTACAAGTTCGTCCTGAGGATCGGCGCCCAGATGGAATGGCTGACCGATCCCGCGGCGGTCGAGGTCACTCCGGACGGCTTTCACAGCAGTCCCGCCTACTGGAATTCCCAGCGCGGCCGCCAGATCGTGACCCCGGACCCACTGCCCGCGCCCATCGACCGGACCAGACTGGTGATCTACGAAGTCAACCTCAACGACTTCAGCGCCACGGGCACCTTCGCCGGCGCGACGGCCAACCTGACCGCCCTGGCTGATCTGGCCGACCTGGGCGTCAACGCCATCGAACTGATGCCGGTGACCGCGCCCTCGTACAACGGCTGGGGGTACGATCCGGTCCTGCAGTACGCGCCCAACCCGTTCTTCGGCTGGCCGACCACCTTCGCCGGCCTGGTGGACGCCGCCCACGACCTCGGCATGGCCGTCATCCTGGACTCGGTGATCAACCACATGTCCGGCAGCGCGCCGCTGCGGCAGCTGGACGATTTCACCGGCACCAACCACTTCACAACCACCGAGGCCAATCCCTGGGGCCTGGTCGAACTCAACTGGACCGACCCCGCCCTTAAGGAGCATATCCTGGGCTCCCTGTGCCATTGGGTCGATACTTACAAGGTGGACGGTTTCCGTTTCGATTACATCGGCGGCGAGCCCTACTCGACCTGGGTTTGGGTAAAAGACCAGCTGAGGGCCAAGTATCCCGATCTTCTTTTGATCGCCGAGGATTTCAACTATCCCGCCAACTCGATCACCTACGGCTTCGACGCCCAGTGGGGCGGCAACCACACCGACGGCTGGGGCGGCGGCGGCAACAACTTCAACCAGGTCATGATCACGGCCCTGACCCAGAACGGTTTCGCCTGGCGCGGGGAACTTGTGCCCTCGGTGGGCGCCTGGGGTATTGCCTACAACAACATGTGGGCCGTGGCCAACGTGATTTCCGGCAACAGCAACTACGCCGGCGCGGCCCCTGGCGACGGGTTCAGCGACGTTAAATTCCTCGAGAGCCACGACGAGAACCGGGTCGCCTGGTCGGTGGACAACATCGGGTCGGTCGATGCGCAGACCATCGGCGGGATACGGAAGGCCCATCTGGGAGCGGTCGTCTCCCTGACCAGCGTCGGCATTCCCATGATCTACAACGGGCAGGAGATCGGCAGCGACGAATACCGTCCGCAGGGGACTTCGACCTACAAGATCAACTGGAACGGCGGCGACGCCGGGGTGCGCCGCGCCTACAAGGCCCTGATCAACTTCCGCTTGAACCATCCGGCCCTGAACACGGAAAACATCTTCTTCCATTGGCGGCCGGGAAATATCGATCAGGTGGAATACACCATGGTCTACTGGCGGGGATCGACCAATGTCGACAACCAGGCCGAAGTCGTGGTGGCCTGCAATTTCGATCACCTGGACCACACCCTGGACGTGCCGTTCCCCGCGACGGGGATCTGGGTCAAATACGACGCGTTGGCCGGCAACATGGAGACGGTTTCCGTTCCCGGCCCGACCCGGACCATGATCATTCCGGCCTCGAGCGCCTTGATGTGGTTCAAGGAAGACGGGGTTACCGGAGTGCCCTGATCACCCGGTTCGTGACTATATTCAGCGCACGTATCCCAGGGAGCGCAGGCGTTTGCGTTCCTCTTCGCTCATCGGCTGGAGATCCTTGAACTCGCGTCCCCAGGTCTCGACCTTGCCCTTTTCCCATTCCAGCAGCAGGGGCTGCATCTGTTGGACCTTGCCGTGGTCGGGATTGAAGAGGTCGCGCTTTTCCAGGGGATCGGCATCGCGGTCGAACAACATCCACCGGTCCTCGTCCAGGTCATGGATCAGTTTCCAGTTCTCCAGGCTGACCGCCGCCAGGAAGGCTTCTTTTTCGGCTGCTGGCGTGTCCTTTTCATCGTCGGGAGCCAGAAAACTGACCTCGGAAAACAGGGGTCTTTTCCACTTCCCGCTCGCGCCGTCCAGCAATTCCTTCAGGGATCTTCCGTCCCAGGAAGCATCCTGCGGGGGAGTGCGGGAAAGATCCATCAGGGTGGGCATGATGTCGTTCAGGGAAACCGGCTCGTCCACGACCCGGGGCTGCAGGCGTCCCGGCAGGCTGAAGACCATGGGGACGTGCAGCAGCGTGTCGTAGAGAAAATGGGTGTGGCCGATCCAGTCGTGTTCCATGAACTCCTCGCCGTGATCGGCGGTCAAAATCACCAGGGTGTTTTCTTTCAGGCCGAGGGTTTCCAGCTGCGCCAAAAGCTTGCCGATGAATTTGTCGGTGTAGGAAATCTCCTCCCGGTAAAGCCCGCGCAAAAAGTCCACGTCCGCATCAACCATCTTGTGGCGGTTGTACCGGAGGCTGACGATGTCCCGGCTCCATTCATGGACCTGTCCCTGGTATCCGCTGGTCTGATCGAATTCCTCGTGATGCATATATTCACTGTGCGGATCGAAATAGTGCACGAACAGGAAAAACCGCTCGTCCTTCAACCGGCGCATTTCCATGATGGCATTCCTGGTGACTTCCTGGGAAGTCACCGCCCTGTGCCCGCCTACCGCATTGTCGTTGAACCGCTCGAAACCCTGGCCAAAGCCCTGTTTGGTATTGATCAGGAAATGGGATATCACGCCTGAAGTCCTGAAACCCCGTTCGCCCAGGGCGCGGGCCAGCGTGAAACTGCTGTCCGGAAGGGTGTCCATCAGGTGCAGCACCTTGTTCCGGGAGGGAGTCTGCCCGGTAAACAGGGAAGCGACCGCCGGCTGGGTCCAGGGCGCCGGGGAATAGGCCCGGTTGAATTTGACCCCTTCCCGGGCCAGGGCGTCCATGTTCGGCGAGGTATCCAGACCCTCGCTCCAGGCGCCGACATGGCCGGCCCCCATGGTATCGACGACGATCAACAGAACGTTGACGTCTTCCAGGTCGAACGACCCCTCCTCCTGCCCTCCCCCGCAGCCGGACAAAAAAAGAGCGGCCAAAACCAGGTGCAGGATCAGAAAGTTGGGGGATTTTTTCATCTTCTTACCTTTTTGTTCGGCCCTGGGTCAGGTTTGCCGGTAACCGGAAATCCTTGGAAGTCGTTCGTGCCCTATGATAACCTTGCCCGGCGTTATGGGGAGGGAAATTTCCCCGTTACTTCGGGATTCGGCGAGTGGAGGCGCGCCTTGGCCAGAGTTCAACTCGAAGATGTGAGCAAGATCTACCCGGGAGACGTGCAGGCGGTCGCCCCCATGGATCTTGATATCGCCCACGGGGAATTCACCGTGCTGGTGGGACCTTCCGGTTGCGGCAAGTCCACCACCCTGCGCATGGTCGCCGGCCTGGAGGACGCGACCACCGGCACCATCCGGATCGGCGACCGGGTCGTCAACCACGTCGAACCCCGGGACCGGAACATCGCCATGGTCTTCCAGAGCTATGCCCTGTACCCGCACATGACCGTGGAAGCCAACCTCGCCTTCGGCCTGAAAATGAGGAAAATGGCGCGCGAGGAAATCAGGTCGCGCGTCACCGAGGCGGCCCGGGTGCTGGGCATCGACGATCTGCTGCACCGCAAGCCGCGGGCGCTTTCCGGTGGGCAAAGGCAGCGCGTGGCCCTGGGACGGGCCATCGTGCGCGATCCCGAGGTCTTCCTTTTCGACGAACCGTTGAGCAACCTCGACGCCAAGATGCGCGTGCAGATGCGCACCGAAATCGCCCGCCTCCACCACCGTCTGGGCGCCACCATGATCTACGTGACCCACGACCAGACCGAGGCCATGACCCTGGGCCAGCGGATCGTCGTCATGAAGGACGGCCTGGTGCAGCAGGTCGCCCCCCCGATGGAGCTTTACGACAAACCGGCCAATCGGTTCGTGGCCGGGTTCATCGGCTCGCCGGCCATGAATTTTCTCAACGGCAAGCTGGTCCGGGCCGATGGCCTGCGCTTCGCCCCCGAATCCGGTGAAACGCCCATCGGCCTGCCTGAAGGCTTCGCCCCCGCGGCCGGTCTGCTGGATACGCCGGTGACCCTGGGCATCCGGCCGGAGCACATCGACGTGGTCGAGGATTCCGGCGCGGCCGCCGTCAGCGCGCCGGTCCAGGTTCTGGAAAGCCTGGGCAACGAGACCCTCCTCTATTTCCAACTGGGCGGCGGGCAGTTCACCGTGCGGGGCCCGGGACAACTTGCGGCGGGCATCGACCAGGAACTCCCGCTGGCCTTCCGGCCCGACCACATCCACCTGTTCGAAGCCGGGGAAAAAGGCGACGCCCTGGCTTCTTCCTGACAGAGGCCGCATGCGCTACACCACCGACATCGTCGTTATCGACCTCGAGGCCACCTGCCCCACCGAGGACCAGGGCAACAACACCGTCGAGCGCAGCAGCATCATCGAGATCGGGGCGGTGCGGCTGGATCGGCGCAGCCTGGAAATCAAAGAGGAATTCAGCGAGCTGGTGCGGCCCGAAGACTATCCCATCGTGCCGTTCATTACCGACATCACCGGCATTGCGCCGGATATGGTTGCGGGCAAGGACACCTTCGCCGATGTCGGCCGCCGTTTCATGGATTGGTACGGGCCGCGGAACAAGGCCATCATCGCCGCTTTCGGGGCCTACTACGACATTCCGTTGTTGAGGAAGGAATGCGCCAGGTACGGGTTGGACTACCGCAGCCACATTGCCGGGGGCGCGTTCGATCTGCGTGCCGTGGCCACCGTCTGGTTGGCCGCCAACAACCATCGCACCAGCGGGCTGACCTTGAATTCGATCC
>JBDLKA010000113.1:0-11073 GCA_039714075.1 Candidatus Krumholzibacteriota bacterium
CCGACGGCATGAGTTGAAGATGGCCTACTGAACCATCCCGAATTAAGAACCAAGCACCATGAGAATCGGGAAAAACACAATTTCGAAGGCACAACCAAATTATTAAAAAAGGCCCCCCGGGGGCCTTTGTATGTTAACCCAACCCGCCGAGAGGCCTGAAATCATTCCCATCAAGCAGCGGCGCTGGAGATCTCCCCGTACTGGTTCCGTCCCCCCTGACCTTCCTGGACAAAGAAAAAGAGCAAGGCGATGGGACCGATGATGGGCACGAATATCAGCAGGTACCACATGCCCGAACGATTGGTGTCGTGAAGCCTGCGAACCGATACCGCGATGGTGGGAAGAAGAATCGCCAGCGTGTAGATACCGCCCAACAGGCCGTAGCCCGCACTGTTCATCGAGCCCATTGAGTAGTCGATGGCAGCCAGAACCAACGATACGACGACATTGATCAGCACGAACATCCAATATTCCCTGCGGTGGGCGCGCCCACTGAATTTCGCGTATTTTTTCAGGACTTCCAGATACCAACCCATGATTTTCTCCCTTTGGTTTTCCTTCGCTCGAATGGCCATGATAGTTAGGCCTAATCCCTAACCCCCTAATCCCTAACCCATTGGGTATCGGCATTGTCAGGGGAGCCTTTAACACCCACTGGAAATCTCGGTTTTAGGAAAAAAAAAGCCCGGCCGAAGCCGGGCTCATGAATTGCCTGCATTGTTTGAATTACTGGTTCTTCTCAGTCCGGAAGTTCAGGGTGCCGCTGCCGTTGGTCAGCGAAACCACGATCCGCCACTGGCCCGTGGTTCCCTGATCGGTGGTGAAACTTCCGCCCTGGCTCAGGTCGCCCGAGTACACGGTTTTCGCCGCGCTGTCCTTGATGGTCAGGGTGATGGTCCCGGCCGTGATGGCGGATGACTGGTCCACGTTGACGATGGTCCCGGTGGTCGTCCAGTCGTAGGTCCAGTAGCCCGTGTAGTTTTCCACGGAAGTGACCTGGAACTGGAAACTGTCCTGCAGATTGACGACCTCGGGCTCCACGCCGGGGAGCGGAGGACTTGTGGGCTCGTCGCTACTGCAACCGGTGACGGCTGCAATCAAGCAAATAGAGATGATTCCTGTTTTCATCAGGCGCTGGGAAATGGCGTTCATTGTTTTCCTCCGTCATTGCAACTGCCTGGCTCCAGGCGTCTTATAGACTTCAAGACGCCCAGGCAGATGTCTATTCGTGGCCTTGACGGAGATAAGAGAGCAATACCAATACCAAACCCTATGGTTTTAGTATGTATTTCAATAATTAATATTAATTGTGCTCCACCAGCCCCATCTCCAGGATGCTGGTCATGTCGTCGTAGGTGGCGTCCAGGCGGTCACGATAGGGCTCCAGCGATTCACGGATCTGGGCCGGCAATCCTTCTTCCCATAACAACCGCAGCGATTCCCGATCCATGGCTTCGGCTTCGGCGGCCAGCTCGGCGCGCCAGATATCGAAATCCAGGCCGGCCAAATCTCCCGCGTGCTCGTCCAGGGCTTGCAGCTGGTTGGCCAACACATCGCTCTGCACCCGGTTCACGAAACGGCGGACCTCGCGTTCGCGCTTTTCGCGGACTTCCTCTTCATCGCCCTTGCTGCCGGCGTTGGCTTCCCAGCGCCAACCATCATCCGAATCGTCATCGTCGTCCGAGGCCACCGTGAAACCCGGGCCGTCCGAGGGATCCTTGTCCAGCAACCCGTAATAGGCCAGGGCATAGATGTACTGGTACTCGCCCACGCCCATGCCCTGGTCCAGCATGACCTGGTTGCGCTCTTCGATGAAGATCAACAGCGAGGGAAGGAATTTCACGCCGGCCTGTATCTTGTCCATCCAGCCCGCATCGCCGGAGCCGTCCAGGGTCCGGAACAATCCGGATACTTCCTGCTGCACCGGCTGCATGCCGTCGCGTACCGCAAGGAAGACCTCCATCCGGTCGGTGGGGATGCGGCCGTCGATCTCGGGGGTGAAATCGGAGGGGTGGCCGTATTCGGCATCCATCCTGTCGAAGGTCTCCTCGATCCTTTCGGTGCGGTCGGCGAACTTCTTCACGCCGAAATATCCGACGGTGCCGACACCGGCCATCACCAGAATAAAAAAGCCGCAACCGATGCCGCAGCCGATGAGCCATTTCTTCCCCGTGCCGGCCATATCAATCTCCCCTGTATGAATTCGGGTTGCCGTTCCGCCCTCTTGGCATGACTATATCCGGGAACCATACCCACGCAAACCAATGATATTCACCACCGATTGTTTCTGAAGGACGGTATTTCGCGATGGCTCAGCAGTACATCTACACCATGCAGGGACTGAAGAAGGTCGTGCCCGGCGGCAAGGAAATCCTCAAGGGCATCTGGCTCTCCTTCTTTCCCGGAGCCAAGATCGGCGTTATCGGCCTGAACGGGGCGGGCAAATCGACCCTGTTGAAGATCATGGCCGGGCTCGACGACGACTTCATCGGCGAAGCCAAACCCGACCCTTCGATCAAGGTGGGCTACCTGGCGCAGGAGCCCCAGCTCGACCTGTCCAAGGACGTCAAGGGCAACGTCGAAGAGGGCGTGGCCGCCATGAAGGCCAAGCTGGACCGCTTCAACGAGATCAGTATGAAGATGTGCGAACCCATCGAAGACGACGAGATGAACAAGCTGATGGAGGAGATGGGCAAGCTACAGGCCGAGATCGACGCCTCCGAAGGCTGGGACCTGGACCGCCACCTGGAAATCGCCATGGACGCCCTGCGCTGCCCGCCCGGCGACGCCGACGTGTCCACCTTGTCTGGCGGTGAAATCCGCCGCGTGGCCCTGTGCCAGTTGCTGCTGAAAAAACCCGACCTGCTGCTTTTGGACGAGCCCACCAACCACCTGGACGCCGAGTCCGTGGCCTGGCTGGAACGCCATCTGCGGGAATACGAGGGCACCGTGGTGATCGTGACCCACGACCGCTACTTCCTGGACAACGTCACCGGCTGGATCCTGGAGCTGGACATGGGCCAGGGCATCCCCTGGGAGGGCAACTACTCTTCCTGGCTGGAGCAGAAGCAGAACAAACTGCTGGAGCAGGAAAAGAAGGACAACAAGCGCCTCAAAACCCTCCAAAGAGAGCTGGAGTGGGTCAATGCCTCGCAGAAGGCGCGGCAGAAGAAGAGCAAGGCGCGTGTCAGCCAATACGAAGAGCTGGTCAGCCAGGATCGCGAAATGCAGCAGGGCACCGCGCAAATCCGCATCCCCACCGGCGAACGGCTGGGCAACGTGGTCGTGAAGGCCGAAAAGGTGCGCAAGGCCTTCGGTGAGAAGCTGCTGTTCGACGACCTGAACTTCCATCTGCCGCGCGGCGGCATCGTGGGCGTGGTCGGCCCCAACGGCGCGGGCAAGACCACCCTGATGCGCATGATCACCGGCGACGAGACCCCCGACAGCGGCGAATTGACCATCGGGGAAACCGTGCAGCTGGCCTACGTGGACCAGTCGCGCGACGACCTGGACGGCGAAAAGACGGTCTGGGAAAACATCTCCGGCGGCGCCGACGAACTGGACCTGGGCGGCGTGATGGTCAACAGCCGCGCCTACTGCAGCGGCTTCAACTTCAAGGGCCACGACCAGCAGCGGAAGGTCGGCACCCTGTCGGGCGGCGAACGCAACCGGGTGCATCTGGCGCGTCTGTTGAAGAGCGGCGCCAACCTGATCCTGCTCGATGAGCCCACCAACGATCTGGACGTCGATACCCTGCGCGCGCTGGAAGACGCACTGATCTCGTTCGGCGGCTGCCTGGTCGTCGTCAGCCATGATCGCTGGTTCCTGGACCGGATCTGCACGCACACGCTGGCCTTCGAGGGGGACAGTAATGTGGCCTGGTACGAGGGGTCATACTCCGAGTACGAAGCCGATCGCAGGCGGCGGTTGGGTGAAGACGCTGACCAACCGCACAGGATCAAGTATCGCAAGCTGACACACGGGTAGGGGTGGTGGTTTTTCCACCTCCTCGAACAGCACAGACCCTCTCTGAAAAATGTCCTCGTCCGAGCCCTGCGGATTATTTTCAGAGAGGGTCTGTGCTGTTCGAGGAGGTGGAAAAAGCACCGCCGCAACTCGAAGGTAACCTGCGGAACATCTACCTGGTGGATGCCCTCCCACCACCAAGCGGCCGTGCCATTCTGGGAAGTGTCCCCGGGGGCACTTTTCGTCGACTGAGACAAGAACTTCGCCCAAAGGTCAATTCAGAGAGTCGACCACCTCGCGGGAATCCAGGGCGCCCACCGGATAAATACCAACGCGTTGATCGAAGTATGGAGTCTTGGCGTAGAACCAGTAGCGGATCGCCCAGGGATCGGCGGCGAATTCGGGGTCGGCGGCCTTTCGTTCGGCCAGCTCCACCGCCAACGACGGATCTTCCTTCAGCATTTCGATGATCATTTCCTCGATGACGTAGGACTCTACGTATTCCACCTGCTCGAAGACCGCGTCGAAAAAACCCCACTGCACCAGGGAGTCGGGGCCCTTGGGTTCCAGCAGGTGGGCGGCCACGCGCGCGGCTCTCTGGTTCATGTCCACCACCACCGATCCGGCGGGGAAAAGGCGGGTCTCGGTCAGGGGTTCGGCGGTGAAGGTGACCGGGTGACGCCCTTCATAGGGGCGCTCCCGCCATTTCGCTTCGGAGAATTTCCAGGTGCGGATTTCAAGCTCCGCCGGTGAGGCCAACCGACGGAAAGCCACACCGTGGGCCGCCAGGCGCTCGATCGCCACGGTCCATGCGGGCGGGATGATGTAGGCCTCGGGCAGGTCGGCGGTCACCGAAGGGGTGTGTTTGCCGAAAAACCACAAGTCGCTTGTTTCGGGCTCGCCGGTGAACCGGTTCCACTCGCCCCCCGTCACCTCGCTGGTGATTGTTTCGTAGGACACGCCGGCAAACGCGACGGTGGTGGAATCGGCGGCCAGATCGAATTTCAACGGGTAGGGTTCGGAGCGAAAATCGGCACCGGCGGTGGCCTCATCCGCCGCTGCGACCAGGTCGCAAAGCTGTTCCGCCTCGGTGTTCAGCCAACCGAGGGTGTGGGTCACCAACTGTTTGGCGCTTTGTACGCGCGTGGCGTAATCCTTGAGCATGTGCGTTTCGATCAACAGGCCCGGCCGATTCTGCAGGGCGGTGTAACCCTGGCTGAACCGGGGGGTCGCCACCCAGGTTTTCAGGCCGCTGCGCGGATCGTGCCACTTTTTGAAGGCCACATAGGGCGCCATGGGGAACCCGTCGGCGGCCATGGCCTCGTTCATTTTTTCCTCGTAGGCAATGGTCCATTCGGTCAGCCCCGGGTCCATGTTGCCGCGGGTCTCCAGGCTGTAGGTGATCGGATACTGGTAGTCGGCGCCGTCGGTGGAGTGGATGTCGATGAAAAAATCGGGCAGCCACTCGTTGAACATACCGAGCCACGCCCGCATTTCCGGAGTGTCGGCCTTCAGGTAATCGCGGTTCAGGTTCAGGTTCTGCCCCGTGACCCGCCAGCCCATCTCCTCGGGACCGTTCTGGTTGACGCGGCTGTAGGGACTGAAGCGCTCGTGCCCGTCCACGTTGAAGATGGGCACGAAGAGGATCGTCACCCTGTCCAGCAGTTCCGCCGCCAGGGCGGGATCCTCGGCCAGATCCCGCAGCAGCAGCATGCCCGCGTCCTTGCCGCAGGATTCGCCGGCGTGGATGCAGGCCTGGACCAGCAGCACCACCCGGCCGGTGCGGTCATGGTGGTCCGCCGGCGCGAACCGTCCCTGGCGGTCGGCAATGACCAGAGGCAGCGAACGACCCTGGGGACTGGTGCCGAAAGTCGTCAGCTCGATGAGCGGGCTGCCCTCCGCCAAATCGGCGAACCAGGCCATGGTGTTTTCGTAGGTGGGCGTTCGAAGTCCGCCGGATTCTTCGAAGGGAGTCGGCACGGCCGACGCGGCGCCCGACAGGACAAGAACTCCGGTCAACAAGGTTAACATCGTGAAGATCCGGCTCCTGGTCATCATGCTCCATCCATCCTTCTTGGTCTGTGGTTATGTGGATAACCTGGACGATACTACTGAATCCCAGCCAAAAGGATGCAGGAAAAAACAAGAGGGAGCCCCCGGGGGGACTCCCTCTTTCTGCAGGTATTACCGGCGCGCCTGACAGGGCGGAGCGTTCCGGATTGGGTTTTTCCTGTCTACCAGGCCAACCAGGCGGACAGGTAGGCAATGGGATCGTTGCCGATACCCTGGTTGCCGTTCAGGACAACATAACCGCTGTGCAGGGTCTGTTCTTCCAGAGCCATGTCGATGCCCCAGTTACCCTTGTCGACGCCCAGACCGAAGGTCCAGAAGAAGTCGTACGCACGTTCATTGTATTCATCCACCAGATCGACGCCGACTTCCTCGGACATGGTCTCGGTGGCGTTGTAGGACCTCACGCCGCCACGGGTAACGAACCAGGAGTTCAGGTAATACTCCATGGCGATGTTGTAACCGGGGAAGCTCATGGTCTTCCAATAGTCATCTCCGCCGAAGTCGTACTTCAGGTATTCGAAGTTCATGTAGGCGGCGACTTCCCACTCACCGGGATTGCCCCAAACAGGACCGAAGGAACCCCGGAAGCCGGTGGTGGACACATCTTCCGCGCCATCGGCATCGGGGCTATGGGAACCGTTGCCGAAGGCCGCGATCCAGCGCCAATCCAACCCGCCCATATCTTCCAGATCGCCCCGGGCCAGCAGGCTGAAGTTGAACATGCCGTAGTCGTTCTGGTTCTGGGGATCCAGCCCGTCGGACTTGTCCTCGTAGCCACCAAAGCCGACTTCAGCGGCCAGATCGATCGTGCCGAGCGTGATACCGGCCTGGAGGCTCAGCATGCTGAGGCTCTCGTCGACATCAGCTCCCGGCGTGCCGCCGGTAAACTCGTCTTTACTCGAGGCGTAGCTGATATTGACACCGAAGGGAGTGTCGCCCAGGTGGGTGGCCAATCCCAGGTCCCACCACTCCATGGGATCCTCGATGATCCCGGGAACACCGAACATCGGGAATGTGCCGAAACGATCGGCCGAGCCGGCGGCCCACGTGGCCGTGTTGTTCAGGAAATCACTCCGGCCGGTGTTGAAGTTCCACACCATGTTGTCGCCGAAGACCACCGAAGCGTTGCCTTCGTCGCCATTACCGGGAGCCATGTCGATGATGACACGGTTCTTGTACTTGTGAAGCAGCTGGGGAAAGGCAAACATGTCATCAGCGTCATTGATGAACTGGTTGCCGGCAAGACTGGACCGACGTGCGGCCTGGGCATCCATGGCACCGGACACCAGAACGAGCGTCAGCGAAAGCAGCATAATAGCGCGCCAAGTATTGGACCTCATCAGTAGCAACCTCCTGTTTTTTGATCCAGCATCTGCTCCCACCGCGCCGTTCGATCCACATCGATCCATCGTGTCAACCCAGTTGGGCGGCGGTGAGGCAACCTCGTTGTTGCCTCTTCATTGCATGATGCCGGGTCAGCTTTTCTACTGATGGGAGTAATTAGGAGCCCTCCCCTAAAACCTGTCAACAGAAAATCCACAATTTTCCCGAATTTTCTGCCCAAATCCCCCAATAACCCCCAAATTCAGCACTTAATCCCTTGTTTAGGATGTTTCAGATCCATTTGGATGCCTTTTGAGGCCCTGAAAGGGCTCCCTGTGCACGAAGAACCCGAGTAATCCGCAGGCCGAAGACTGAGGACATCCCGGGTTCTTCGTGCACAGGGAGCCCTTTCAGGGCCCCAAAAGACCACCCCTAATGTTTCTGAATCACCACATCACCACTGAAGGTATTGATGCGCACCCGGGCGTCCCCCCCGCCGGTGGTAAACTCCAACTCCCTGCCGGGAGCGTACTTGCTCGTCTTGCGGGATTTCTGACCGAAGCCGTTGTCGATCTCGCCGGAGAAGGTTTCGATCTCGAAGTCGGCGCTCACATCCGCCGGTACGATCAGGGTCAGGTCGCCGCTGTGCAGGTCGAAGCTGAAATAGGCGTCGTCGGCCAGGTCGCCCTTGACCGTGGCGTCACCGGCCACCGATTCCAGGTTCAGGCCCAGGAACCGGTCGAAGACCAGATCGATGCTGCCGCTGACGGTCCCGGCCTCGATATCGCTGACCTTGCCCCTGGCCTTCACCTTGCCGCTGATGCTGCCGATCTCGATTTCCGGGGCGCCGCCATCGATGAAAACACCGCCGCTGATCGATTCGGCCTCGATCCTTTCGCACGCACCGTTGACGGTGACATCACCGCTGATGGAGGACACATCAATCCGGCCGGTGACCTCGGAGACCTCGATGGACGCGCTGATGCATTCCACTTCCAGGCGGCTGCCGTGGGGCACATTGATGACCAGGTCGGCGCTCCCATTAACATTCTTCTTCTTGGGATAGACGACCTCGATCCGGCTTTTTTTCTTGCCCGCCTTGAACTTGATTTCCTCGATATCACCGGTAAGAGTTGCATTCACCCTGACTTCGTTCTTGTCCCAACCGACGACCTGGACCGAACCGGCGATGTTTTCCACCAGGACGGTTCCTTCGGGGGATGCGGGACCGGCGTCCTCGATTTTCTTGTCGGCCAAAGCGGCCGGAACGGCCAACGTCATCACTAGCAATCCCGTCAGCAAAGCCATGAACCCAAACTTAAGTTCCTTTTCCCCAACCAATTCCGTGACCATTAGGTTTCCTCCTGTATTCCCGCCGGGTCCGCGGGAAGGGTGTCATCGACGACGCCGACTTCTATTCGCGCACGAGTTTTTCCGAGTTCCTGCGCAGCAGGTTGCCCCGGGTCTTATGAACCATGAGAACGAGATGGGACAGATTCCGGTTTTCGGGATCGTCAGCCAAAGCAAGGGTCAACTCGTCCAGGGCCTGGTCGATGACCGCCATGCCGTTGCTCCCGGCTTCCGGCCGGCCGGCCAGTTCCGGCACCGCCCTCTGTCCGGTGATCGAACGCATTCCGAGCCAACCGGCGGCCAACATCAGGGTCAGCGCCGCCGCCGTGGCCGTGATCCGCAACCAGCCGGCAACATGACGGCTTGGCAAACGGCTGCGGCCCCCTTGTTCCTCCCGGTCGATGGCGGCCTCGATGTCAGGCCACAGATCGCGGTCCGGAGCCGTACCGATGTCCCGCATCTGTCCCGCCAGACGTTCCAACTGCCTGTCCTGCTGATGGTTTTGTGATGGATTACGCCCCATGAGCGGCCTCCCTGTCCTCGGCCAACATTTTTCTGAGAAGGCGCCGGGCCCGGTGCAGCTGGGCTTTCACCGTTCCGACGGCCAGATCTAGCAATTCCGCGATTTCCCGGTGGGTGTAGCCCTCCACGTCGTGAAAGACGAACACCAACCGTCCCCCTTCGGGCAGCCTTGCAATGCAACGCTCCAGGTCCATTCCGGTCAAAAGGTCGATGACCCCGTCCCGGTCAGGCCGCCGGGCGACCTTTATTTCCTCCACCAACCGACCTTGGCGGGCCGTGGCCCGGAATCGATCCCGCCACAGATTCACCGCCACCCGTCCCAGCCAGCCACCCAGATTGCCGCGACCGGCATACCCGGACATGGCGAACCAGGCTTTGACGAATGTGTCCTGGGTCAGCGTTTCGGCCTCACCGACATCGGTCGTCAGACGAAGGCAAAGCCCGTAAACCCTGTTAACATGGCGGCGGTAGATTTCTTCAAAGGCCGCCCGGTCCCCCTCGGCAGCCCTTTCAGCCAACCCGCGGTCAATGGCCAGGTTTTCCCCCGCCAGGGCCGATTGTGGGTATTTTAACCTTCGTTCTGCCATGAAAATGAGTTATCCTTATTCCACGAAGCGTAGCTCGACCTGAAACGAAGCTCGTCAATAAGACGCCCCGACCTTCTTAAAGGTTTAACCGGGGTTTCAATTTTCCCGAGATGTCTCGGTAGATTGACATCAGTAATTATTATCATTAACTTGGCCCTTCAAAGAGAACCGGGGTCAATTGCCGATTTCTCGCCCCGGATCATGGAAGGATAAATACCATGGCTGTCGGAAAACTTCGCCGGAATACACCCCAGAGAAGAGTGATTCTGCAAGAACTCTGTCAGATGACATCGCATCCGACCGCCGCTGAACTCTACGCAGTTGTGCGCCGGCGGTTGCCCCGGATCAGCCTGGGTACCATCTACCGCAATCTGGAAGTCCTGCACGAAGACGGCATTATTCGCAAGATGGAATTCGCAGGCAGCGAAACCCGGTTCGACGGCAATCTGGACGAGCACCATCATGTGCGGTGTACGGAATGCGATCGGGTCGACGACATTCATTCGACGGACCCGGGTCTCTTCCCGACCCGGCCCGAAGAATTGGGGGGATTCCGGATCACCGGACATCGGTTTGAATATTTCGGGGTATGTCCCGAATGCCGGAAAAGGGAAACACTCCCGGGTTTTTTGAGCAACCCGGTTAATTAATTACTGACCATTCACGGTTCTTTCCCGGTGCGCCGCAAGGTGGCGCGCCATCCACCAACCTGTCCAAAGGAGAAACACGACATGGACAATCTTGATTTCGATTTCGTTCCCGTGCCCCTGGTCTCGACCGAGGCCCCCGACTTCACCGCCACCGCGGTGATGCCGGACAACAGCTTCAAGGACGACTTCAAGCTTTCCGACTACCGGGGCAAGTACGTGGTCATGTTCTTCTACCCGCTGGACTTCACCTTCGTGTGCCCGTCCGAGATCATCGCCTTCGACAAGCAGCTCGAGGAGTTCAAGAGCCGCGGCGTCGAGGTCATCGGTGTCTCGACCGACAGCCACTTCAGCCACTGGGCCTGGAAGAACACCGAAGTGAACAACGGCGGCATCGGCAACGTGCAGTACCCGCTGGTGGCCGATTTCCAGAAGGTCATCAGCCAGGACTACGGCCTGCTGCTGGAGGGCGGCATGGCCCTGCGCGGCACCTTCCTGATCGACAAGGACGGCATCGTGCAGCACAGCACCGTCAACAACCTGGGCCTGGGCCGGAACATCGACGAGATGATCCGCATGGTCGACGCCCTGCAGCACCTCGAGGA
>JBDLKA010000114.1:0-11011 GCA_039714075.1 Candidatus Krumholzibacteriota bacterium
CTCGTACAGATGCAGGCTGGTATTTTCATTGGCCACGGCGAAATAATCCCGGCCCCACAGGGAGTACCCCACAACCGCATTGGACCGGCCGTCCAGATACTCGGTGCGATCAAGGTGAGGGAAATCGGAATAATTCACCGGAACCGGAGGAACAGCGCGTGTCCCCGTGGCGAAGGACGAAAGAATCAAGATACCGATTAATCCATTGAGACAAGCCCGCATGATATCACCTCTCCGGATTTATTCCTGAAATATGGTCTTCAGATAGACAACCCTATTGTATAGTAATTTTGTCTTGTTTAGCAAGAGGAAACAATTTCAGCGTGCCAGGACGATTTTCCTGGCCGCGGTTCCTTCCGCCGTGGAAATCCGGGCCAGATAGACCCCCGATGGCAGACTGCGGCCCTGCCGGTCGACCCCGTCCCAGGTCACGCTGTGGGGACCGGCCTGGCGGACATCTTCACCCAGGTCTGCGACCCGCCGGCCACGCAAGTCGAATATTTCCAGCCGCGCAAGGGAGTCAGCCGCCAGATCGAACCTGAAGGTGACCCGGGGATTGAAGGGATTGGGGACGGCTTCCAGGGCCAATCCCGATTCCTTGACCGGGACGTCTTCTCCAACAGAGGATATATCCCCGGTACCCAGATGGGCCGCCATGTAGTGGACTTCCGCCCCGGTGGCACCAGGCGGCCACGCACTCGTGACGATGTATTCCCGACTCACGAAAATGTCCAAATGTTGGCTGACCGAAGGGCTGGGCAGGGAGAAATTCCCGACGGGATCCGGATGTGCCGGATCGGACAGGTCCAGGATCATGCCGGTATACTCCTGATAGGCCCAGTTCCCCTCGAAGGTCAGGAAGCCGTGCCTCGGCGTATACAACACATCAACGGAAACGGGGTTCAGAATATCGGAGATATCCCAGGTCTGGAGGAGTTCATCACTATACATGCTGGCCGAGGACCCACTGTGCGTCGAATACAACCAGGAATCCCTCACGTAAATCCTGTTGCTGAACACCCCCAGATTATGGACCGCAAGAGACACAAGGGCAGTACGGTCGGCGGCATCGAACACTTCCACCCTGAAATGACTGGCGGCAAAAACCAGGGATCCCGACGTCATGACCTGGGCGGCATAACCCATGGTCAGGGGATAAAGCCCTATCTGGGCCGGATTATAGGGATCCGAAACGTCAACGACACGGATGTTGTAAGACAACTCCCCCGCGCCCGTATCCATGATCACCAGGGTGTCGTCGTCAAGAAAGGAGAGCACCCGATCACTTTGCGGGAGATAGATATCCGCCAAAGCCACGGCCCCCTGCAGAACCGCCCCGTGGCGGGATACCGAAGCCAGCCGTAGAATCCCGCTGTTCGTGATGACCGCCACCGTGGACCCGCGTCTGGCTTTCCCGTACATGTACTCTCCCGGCAAATCCATGTCCAGGCTCCACAGAAACCCTCCGGTACCACCGATTTCCGCGGCCACCAGCGTTGCAGGCAATGAAAGAACGGTCTGACCCCACAGGACGTCCTCCTCCAGGAAGCCCTGAATATGCATCGCATCACCCATGTGAAAAACGCCGGCCGATTCTGGATGGTCGTGGAGGCCGTCGTTGAAGATTTCCAGTCGATCATCCGCGACGGTCATGATCTTGCCTGCGATGCTGGCCGCGTCAACGACATCGCCCACCTGTTTGGTCTCCCGCAACACCGTGCCCGAGGCGAAATCCAGGATGCCGAGATAATGGTCCGCCGCGACGAGAACCTCGTCTCCCTCGATCTCCAACCTGCTGTGGTAGAGATAATAGGGCCCATTGAGATCCATGGTGTCCGTGGCGGCGATGGCGCCGGGTACTGTGATGTCCAGTCTTTCCACATCTCTCGGGTTGACCACGTAGGCCAGGTCGCCCCTTATCACGGCGTCGTGGTAGGGGGCCCCGTCGTCGTGGGTCCCCAGAAGCACCGGAATCGCAGGCGTCGAGACGTCCAGGATTTCGAACCGGCCGTCATTGATGACGCCCAGCCGCGACCCGGCCAGGCTGACGGCTTCCACATCCGTCCCATAGCTGCCTACTTGGTACATGGTTCCGGGTGCGGTGAGGTCGACCACCGCCAACCCGCCGGTCCCGCAGGCGACGTAGGCATGGGTGGCCGAAGCCGCGACCCTGGTCGCGGTGCCCGGCAGGACAATGGTGTCCGTTTCGATGGGGGCGGAAGGCACGGCGACGGACAACCTCGAAAGCCCCTGGGATCCGGTGGCCACGTAGGCGGTCCAGTCGACGATGGCCACATCCCGTTCGCTGCCAAGGGCGGACTCCACGCCCACGTGCACGGCTTCGCCGCCGACGATCTGATAGAAGTTCAGACCGGTTATCTCGTTGCAAACGGCGAAGTAGTCGTCACCCCAGAGGGAAAACGCCTCCACGGCATAGGTTTTTTCCGGGAAATATTCGATCCGGTCCAGATGGGGATAGCCGCTGTAGTCGCCGGGTACGGCGGGGACGCCGAAGGACACAGCCGCGAAGAAAGAGAGAATCGAAATAAACGGTATGATCAAGCGTTTGGGTCGCATGATATCCACTCCCGATGGCAGGATCCATATATACGGTCAGGAATTCGTGTTGATTTTATCATATAGTATTTTTGTATTCTTTTCAAGGGACCGGGCCGCAGCCGATCGCCCAACCAAAAAATTGGTTGTGGCTCATAAAATGTGGCTGGACGGCAATCGCGTCACCGCAATTCCACCGGTGGGGTCAATGACAGGTTGGAGGGTCCGGGCCGGGCCCTTGATTATTAACTTGTTTTAAATCAACAGGTTGGTTTTAAAAAGTGTCCCCGGGGACACTTTTTTGAGCTATTTTGTTTGTTACCAATGCGTTAAGATTTCGAATCTGCCGTTGTGACGCTATTGACAACATATATATTGTCACATCCAAAGCCGCCGTTCACCGTCTCCAGTCAGCTTCGCATTTCCGGATGTCGGATTCCGTCAGCGGCACCGGGCGGACCTGGATCGACACACCCTTCCCCGGGTCCAAATTCACGTTGGGCGCGAAACAGTTGACGTATTCCGGCGGCGGGCGCCGGTCGTGGGCCATCCTGCGGGTGGCCTGTTCCTTGAGGGGCGACCGCGCGACCACGTAGTCGTTCAAACCGAAAAGATCGATGAAATTCACGTTCGGCAGCACCCAGGCCAGCCCCCCGATCCCGCCCCAGAAGGCCATGACGGGATATCCCGCATCATCCAGTTGAAGACCTTCGGACCTGGCGGGCAGGGTTTTTTTCATCCAGACCTCGTTCGCGATTCTGTGCTCCTGGTGCCGGCTGCAAACGTAGTGGCCGATGAGCCAGTCCTGCAGATCGTCGAAAGCTCCAACATAGGGCCGGAAAGGGGCGGGGAATCGGGCGGCGACCGGCACTCGCATCTGATGGGTCTGTTTCCGTGTGCTCAGATGCCGGGTGGCGTCGAAGTGGACCCAGGGAATGACGCCGGACAGAACGATGAACCCGACCAGCAGGGCGGCCGCCGCCGGCAGACGGAAACGCACCGTTTTCAGGGCCCAGGCAAAAGTCAGCAGCAGCGGCGCCGTCAGGTGGCTGTAGACCCGGTATTCGAAATGGTCGCCTCCGACGACGAACGTGTAATACCCGAGATGGGCCAGAACGGCGCCCACCGCTCCCAGGGTCACCAGGCGGTCGGGCGTACCGAGTGAACCCATGTTCGTCTTTGATGTTCGCCACCACTTGATGCCGCCCCACACCAGCACCACGGCCCAGATCCACAGGGCGTGTTCGAGGACAAAGGAGGCCAGGTAGCGGATGCCGCTGGCCGGCCAGGGCCCGGCCATCTTGGCGTAATAGGTGTTCGGCAGCCAGGCGCCGTAGAAAACCCGCCGCCATACGAGATGGGCCGCGACCAGCAACAAGGGCGATAATCCCAGGAGCATCCGGCCCCGCCGCACTGGTCGGTCCCCCATCCCGGCCACCACGACCAGAACCACCGTGACCGCGCAGAACAGCAGCCCGTCCGGCCGGGTCAGGGCGATCAAAACAGCCGTGCCGGAAACGGCGTAGGCCCACCACCGCCTGTCGCGCGCCTGGAACGTGAAAAACAACCACAGCAGAACGAGGAAATTGAAGAGGGCGGTTTCCAGGCCGGAACTGGCCCAGGTCAGAAAGGACCTGTTGGTGATCATCCCGACCTGAAGCAGGGTGATGATCCAGATCCGAGCCCGGCGCCACTGGTCCGGCCAGTCCAGGCGCCAGGCCATGACGGTTGCCAGGATCAATGTCATCAGGGCGAAGAAGAAGGAGATCCAGTTGGCGGCGACCGGCGGCTCGATACCGAAGGCCCTCCAGGCTCCATCCAGGATGACGATCCACAGGAAACTGGTGTACCCCTCCACCGGCAGAAAGGGCGGGGCGTTCCAGACATAGCCGTGTCCCAAAACGCTGTTGCTGACGTACCGGAAGGCGATGTAGGCGTCGTCGGTCAGGAACCACATCAGGCGCCAGCCGAAATACAGGCCGATCCCGGCCAGCAGGGTTATCAGACCCAGCGCATATTTGTTTTTCCCTTGGTCAAACAAACAAATGCCTCACGGTCTTTCCGCCTGAGGGGTGGACGCGTCCTCTGCCATGCGGCGGCATCTTTCCCGATTGCGGATGGCTTCGCCGTAGTCGGGTTTCAGGATAACGGCGGTGTCGAAATGGGCAAGCGCCGCCTCGAATTGCCCCATTCTGGCCAGGGATATGCCCAGGAAATTCCGGGGTCCCGGCGCCCACGGGTCCAGGGCCACCGATTTCTCCAGGTTCGCCACGGCAGCTGGCCAATCATCCCCGCGATAATGATTGTACCCCACCCCGAAGTACATTTCCGGAGCCAGATCGACGGTTTCCTGCGCAAACGGACCGGGCAGGGCGATGGCCAGGACCCAGAACACCAGCAAAAGCGAAGTCCCGATCACGGTCTTGCCGCCGGCCGGCCGTGCCCCCCGGGTGATCGACATCAATCCCTGTCCGGCCAGAACGGCCGCCAGGGGAATGAGCGGGGCCCGGTACCGCGCCGAGATGAACACCAGCACCAGGGAAGCACCGAACATCCCCAGCAGGATCAGGAAGGGCAGGGGGATCTTCCGGAAGGAGCCCACCAGGCCGACGACGGCCAGGGGAAAGACCAGTCCCCAGGGAAAACCCCAGGCCCCCAGCTTGAAGACCAGAACACCGAGCAGGGGCGACCACTGCCGGTGCAAATAGATGTCCAGCGTACGGGGCAACTCCCGCGAAGAAACCAGCTGGAGGGCTTTATCCCCCCACAGAACCAGTTGGCCGCCGGGATTTTCCCTGGCGAAGGCCAGCACCTTGTCGACGAAATACGGTTGCCCGCTCCAGGGATCGGACGCGTAACCGTTCCGGCTCGGCTCGTCCAGGAGTTCTTCCCACGGAAAACCGGGACGGATGTTGATCGTGTTGTCGAAGTCCCCGTTGTTCCCGATGAAGAGGTTGATGCCCCCGGACGGCGGCACGATTCCCGGGTGCCCCGTCCTGGCTTCGAGGACCAGGCCTGTCGGACCCAGAACAAGAAGGACTCCCGCAAGGGCCGCGCCGACAATCGCAGCGCCGCGTTTCAGGGACAGGCCCCGCCGCCGGACAACCCAGGCCAGCCAAACGAGGACCACGATCACGATCGGAACGAAGGTGGGCCGGGTCAGGATGGCGACCGCGCCCGTCAGGCCCACCAGGAAACCGGTCCGGGGCGCGGGGTTCCGGTCGGCACGGACCAGGAGCAGGGCCAGGGCCACGGTCAAAAAAGCGGTCCAGCCGGTGGCCAGCAGCCGGGTATCGAAAAAGATCAAGGGACCGGAGAGAGCACAGATCAGACCGGCGGCCAGGGCCGGGCGCCGGCCGAACATCTGCAACGCCAGACGGTGGGTCAGATAGCAGGTAGCCCCACCCAGCAGAACCTGGACTATGACAGCGGCATTAACCGACACCCCGAAGACCGCGTAGACACCCGCCAGGAAGAAGGGATAGAAAACCGCCTGCCACAGGAACTGCTCGCTGAACACCCCGTCCCGGGCCAGCCCCGAGGCCAGATCGTGATAGGTCCGCGAGTCGACCAGCGGCTGCATGAAGGAAGGGTCGTCGGCGCTGTCGACCAGGTAGGCCAGACGGACGGCCACGGCGAGGGCGGCCAGCACCACCCCCACGAGTTGCTGATTGTCCCACCACCGGTTGGATCTATCATGCATTGGATTCAAGCCGGACTTCCATTCCAACCACCCCGAATAAACCGCCTGCTGAAGGCTTTCGGCAACCTGTCATTCCCCAGAATTGTAGCTTACCCCCAGGCTTTGGGGAACAGGACGTTCGGCAAACAGCCTTCGTGGATAAAGAGAATCCGGGTAATCCGCAGCCCCGCCCGAAGGGCGGAGCGAGGACATCCCGGATTCTCTTTATCCACGAAGGCTGTTTGCCGAACGCCCTATTCCCCGGACGCAGCCTCGGCTTCAGCTTCCATTTCAGCGGCGATCTCGGCAGCCAAAGCCGCCTGGATCTCATGCTCCTCGATACCCTCGATGATGCGACCGTCCTCTTCCGAGGGCTCTTCCACGGCCAGGTGCTTGAACTCGTTCAACCCCGTACCGGCGGAGATCAGGTGACCCATGATCACGTTCTCCTTGAGGCTGCGCAGCTCGTCGCGCTTGCCGCGAGTCGCCGCGTCGGTCAGCACCCGGGTCGTCTCCTGGAAACTGGCCGCCGAGATGAAGCTGTCGGTGGTCAGACTCGCCTTGGTGATGCCCAGCAGCAGCGGCTCGAAAGTGGCCGGCTCCAGCTCGGGTTCACCCTTGGCCCGCAGGTCCATGTTCTTCTTGGCGAACTCGCGGTTGTGCTCTTCCACATCCGCCTTGGTGACCTGCTCGTCCTCCAGGAACGGCGTGTCGCCCGGGGCCAGGATCAGGACCTTGCGCAGCATCCGCGAGACGATGATCTCGATGTGCTTGTCGTTGATCTTCACACCCTGCAGGCGGTAGACCTCCTGCACCGCGTTGACCAGGTACTTCTGCACCTCGCCCACACCCTTGATGGACAGGATGTCCATGGGGTTGATGGGGCCTTCGGTCAGACGGTCGCCGGCCAGCACATGCTCGCCCTCGTAGGTCCGGATGTGCTTGCCGTGGGGAATGGTGTACTCCTTCTCCACGTCGTGCTCGCCGACCACGGCCACCTTGCGCTGGCCGCGGGTGGTGCCGCGGAATTCGACCACGCCGTCGATCTCGGTGACGGTCGCCGATTCGCGGGGCTTGCGGGCTTCGAAAAGCTCGGCCACACGGGGCAGACCACCGGTGATATCGCCGGACTGGGCCACTTCACGGGGAATCTTGGCCAGCTGGGTACCGGCGGGCACCTTCTGGCCGTCTTCGACCAGCAGGAAGGCGCCGGTGGGCAGGATGTACTCGGCCATCTTGCGGCCGGTCTTGGCGTTGACGATCTGGATGGCCGGATGCACGCTCTTGTCGGCGCTCTCGATGATCACCGGCTGCTTCATCCGTGTCTTCTCGTCCAGGTCCACGCTCAGGGTCAAACCTTCGACGATACCGGTGTAGGACACGATACCGGCGCCCTCACTCAGGATGAAGTCGGCGAACGGATCCCATTCGAAGATGGGGTCGTTCAGGTTCACCTTCTGGTTGTTCTTGACCATCACGATGGCGCCGTAGGGCAGGGTCATCTGGCTGCGGGTGATGCCCGAATCCAGGACCAGGGAGATCTCGCCTTTACGGCCGATCGAGACCCTCTGCTTGTCGGCGTTCGTGACCAGCTGGACGTCGTCGTTGAAGACGATCTTACCGGCGGCGGCCGCCTGCTTGGTCGTCTGCTCGACGATGCGGCTGGCCGTACCACCGATATGGAAGGTCCGCAGGGTCAGCTGCGTACCCGGTTCACCGATGGACTGGGCGGCCATGACGCCGACCGGTTCCCCGATGTCCACCAGCTTGTGCTCGGACAGGTTGTAACCGTAGCACAACGCGCAGATGCCGTGGCGGGTCTCACAGGTGAGCACCGAACGCATGAGCACGCTCTGGATACCGGAGTCCTCGATGGTCGTGGCAAGCTCACGATTGATCACTTCGCCGGCCTCGGCAATGACATTGCCGTTGCCGTCGATGATGTCCTCGGCGCTGGTCCGCCCGATGATCCGCTCGGACAGCGACTCGATGGTCTTCTCGCCCTCCTTGAGCGACGAGATCTCGACCCCGCGCAGCGTACCGCAGTCGGGCTCGTTGACCACGATGTCCTGGGCCACGTCGACCAGCCGGCGCGTCAGGTAACCGGCGTCGGCGGTCTTCAGGGCCGTATCGGCCAGACCCTTGCGGGCGCCGTGCGTGGAGATAAAGTACTCGAGCATGGTCAGCCCCTCGCGGAAGTTCGCGATGATGGGCTGCTCGATGATTTCACCAAAACCACCGGTAATCTTCTTCTGGGGCTTGGCCATCAGGCCACGCATACCGGCCAGCTGCTTGATCTGGTCGGCGGAACCACGGGCGCCGGACGCGTTCATCATGTAGACCGCGTTGAAGCCCTGGTCGTCGTTGCTCAGGTGGTCGAACATGCGGTCCCGGACCTCGTTGGTCACCTGGGTCCACTTGTCGATCACCTTGTTGTAGCGTTCCCGGTTGGTGATCACGCCGTCGCGGTGGTCGCTCACGTAGCCGTCGACGACCTTCTGCGCCTTGGCGATGATGTCGGCCTTCTCCGGCGGAATGATGATGTCGTCGATCCCGATGGAGATGCCGCCCTCGGTGGCGTGATGGAAGCCGAGTTCCTTCAAACGGTCCAGGAACTCCATGCAGGCGGTCATGCCCTTCTTGGCGTGCACTTCACCCACGATCCGGGACAGGTCCTTCTTGTTCAGGGGCTTGTTCACGAAATCCATCCCGTGGAGGATCTCGTTGAACATGACCCGGCCGATGGTCGTCTCGAGCACGCCCATCTCTTCGTCCATGCGGATCTTGACCAGGGCGTGCTTGTCGATGATGTCCGCTTCGTAGGCGCTGAAGGCGTCGGCCACGTCGGAGAAGGCCTTGCCTTCACCCTTGGCGCCGTCACGGTGCAGCGTCAGGTAGTGGCAGCCCAGCACCATGTCCTGGCTCGGCGACGCCACGGGCTCGCCGCTGGCCGGGGACAGGATGTTCAGCGGCGACAGCATCAGCAGCCGCGCCTCCAGCTGGGCCTCGTAGCCCAGGGGCACGTGCACGGCCATCTGATCGCCGTCGAAGTCGGCGTTGAAGGCGGTACAGACCAGCGGGTGGATGCGGATCGCCTTGCCCTCGATCAGAACCGGCTCGAAAGCCTGGATACCCAGACGGTGCAGGGTCGGGGCGCGGTTCAGCAGGACCGGGTGGTCCTTGATGATCTCTTCGAGGATGTCCCAGACCTCGGGGCGCTCCTGCTCGACGAGCTTCTTGGCGCTCTTGACGGTCTGGACGTATCCCTTCTCCTCCAGCTTGCGGATGATGAAGGGCTTGAACAGCTCCAGCGCCATGCTCTTGGGCAGGCCGCACTGGTACAGCTTCAGCTCGGGGCCGACCACGATGACCGAACGGCCGGAGTAATCGACACGCTTACCCAGCAGGTTCTGCCGGAAGCGTCCCTTCTTGCCCTTGATCATGTCGCTGAGGGATTTCAGCGGCCGGTTGCCCTGGCCCTTGACCGCGCGCGAACGCCGGCCGTTGTCGAACAGGGCGTCGACGGCTTCCTGGAGCATGCGCTTCTCGTTGCGCAGGATCACGCCGGGAGCCTTGATCTCGATCAGCTTCTTGAGCCGGTTGTTGCGGTTGATCACCCGGCGGTAAAGATCGTTCAGGTCACTGGTGGCGAAACGGCCGCCGTCCAGGGGCACCAGCGGACGCAGGTCCGGCGGCAGCACCGGCACGGCGTCCAGGATCATCCATTCCGGCAGGTTGTCGCTCTGCAGGAACGAGTCGATGATCTTCAGCCGCTTCAGGACGGACTTCTTGCGCTGGACCGAGGTTTCGACCTTGACCTGCGCGCGCAGTTCCTGGTTCAGCTCCTCGAGCTGCAGGCCGGCCAGGAGCTTGCGCACCGCTTCGGCGCCCATCTCCATCTGGCAGTCCCACTCGGGGTGCTCTTCCTTCAGGTCCCACCATTCCTCGTCGCTGATGACATCGCCGACGGCCAACTCGGTGTTGCCCGGGTCGATGATCACGCTGGACTCGTAATAGAGGATCCTTTCGAGGTCCTTGACCTTCATGGCCAGCAGCTGGCCGATACGGCTGGGCAGCCCCTTGAAGAACCAGATGTGGGCGATGGGCACGGCCAGTTCGATATGGCCGAGGCGCTCGCGCCGCACCTTGCTCTGGGTCACTTCCACGCCGCACTTGTCGCAGACCATCCCGCGGAAGCGGATGCGCTTGTACTTGCCGCAGTTGCATTCCCAGTCCTTCACCGGACCGAAGATGCGCTCGCAGAAGAGACCGTCCTTTTCCGGCTTGAACGTCCGGTAATTGATGGTCTCGGGCTTCGTGACCTCGCCGTAGCTCCACTCCCGGATGATATCCGGGGAGGCGAGCTGGATCATGATCGCGTTGTGGTCCGATTTCTTATTGGTCTCTTCACGAAAAGTCTGGCCGAGCATTTATTATCCTCCTGGGGGCACCGCCCGCGGCGGGTCCACCGGATCAGGGTGTCTAGACGGCGTCTTCCAGGTTCACATCCAGGCAAAGGCTCTGGAGCTCCCTCATCAGAACGTTGAAAGACTCCGGAATTCCCGGCTCGGGCGGATTCTCGCCCTTGACGATCGCCTCGTAGATCCGCGAACGGCCCGTCACGTCGTCGGACTTGACCGTCAGCATCTCCTGCAGGCAGTTCGCCGCGCCATAGGCCTCCAGGGCCCAGACTTCCATTTCACCGAATCGCTGGCCACCGAACTGGGCCTTGCCGCCCAGCGGCTGCTGGGTCACGAGGCTGTACGGGCCGAT
>JBDLKA010000115.1:0-10937 GCA_039714075.1 Candidatus Krumholzibacteriota bacterium
TGCGCCACCTGCGACGGGTTCTTTTTCAACGGACAGGAAATCGCCGTGGTCGGCGGCGGGGACACCGCCCTCGAGGAAGCCGTGTTCCTGACCAACTTCGCTTCCAAGGTTACCCTGATCCACCGGCGGGATGAGCTGCGCGGCTCGAAGATCATGCAGGAGCGCGCATTGAACCATCCCAAGATCGAGATGGCCTGGAACAGCGTCATCGACAGCTACGTCCCCGATGAAAACGGTAACTTGGTGGCCCTCAAGCTGAAGGACACGCAGGACGGCTCGCTGCGGGATCTGCCGGTGACCGGTTGCTTCATTGCCATCGGCCACACGCCCAACACGGCCTTCCTGGACAGCCAGCTGGACATGGACGACAACGGGTACCTGATCACCAAGGCCGACCGGACCGCCACCAACGTCGAGGGTGTGTTCGCCTGCGGCGACGTGCAGGACCACTACTACCGGCAGGCCATTACCTCTGCCGGTACCGGCTGTATGGCGGCCATCGAAGCTGAGCGGTGGTTGGGGGAGAAAGGGCTGTAGGTCCGCCGGGCATATAGGGACCGCACACACAAGGACCTCCTTCCCGCTTAGGTTTCACATGCGCGGGAAGGAGGTCCTTGTGTGTGCGGTCCCTATATGTCAGGGGGATCTACAACCATCCCCCAGCCACCTTGCAAGGTAGTGCTGACCCGGGTTCGGCAAGCGGGGGGCGGAGCGGGGTGGATTGACATGATTTTGTTGGGGTGCAAAAATACACGGCAAAGCCATTGCCCCGAAACTTGGGAAAACGATTCAATGCCAATCCGGTTGTTGCTTGCTGTTCTGTTCCTTAGCCTGGTCACCGGTTGCGATCGGCAGCCGGACTCCCGGCCGATGAACCTGATCATCGTACTGGTTGACACCCTGCGCGCCGACCATCTTCACTACCACGGCTATCCTCGCGATACTTCGCCCCGGATCGATCAATTTGCCGCGAACTCCCAGGTTTTCCTGAGTCACCAGGCCTCTTCTTCACGAACGGGCCCGTCGGTGGCCAGCATCTTCACCGGATTGTTTCCCCGCAGCCACGGTGTCATCAATCCGCTGACCAGCTTCGACGCCAAAGGCGTGCTAAACAAAGACCAGACCACCATGGCGGAAATCCTGTCCGCGCAGGGGTACGAGTGTTTTGGATACACCGCCAACCTGAACGCCTCCGGACGGTTCGGATTCGCCCAGGGTTTCAGGGAATACCAGCTGTTGATTACCGGCAGTGCCACCGATATCCGGCGGCGGGCGGTCAAGGTGCTCGGCGAATCCCGCGACCGGCCCTTTTTCCTTTACCTTCACTTCATGGAACCGCACAGCCCCTACCACGCCCCCGCGGGTTACGATTCCCTTTTCGTTGATCCCGAATATGGCGGTCTTATCACCGGCCGGCACCGGCAGCTCGACAAGATCGTGGTCGGCAAATTGAAGGTCGACGACGCCGATGTGGCGCAGATGGAGGCCCTCTACGATCAGGAAATACGCTACATGGACGATGAGTTCGGTTTTCTGGTCGACTTCCTGGCCGAGCAGGGCTTAGGAGACAATACGCTAGTGGTGTTCATTGCCGACCATGGCGAGGAATTTCTGGAGCACGGTTCCGCCCTGCACGGCTACACCTTGTACCAGGAGCAGCTTCACGTTCCGTTCATCATTCATGACCCTAGCCGGCCGACTGGGCAACGCCTCGATTCGGTCACCCGCCACGTCGACGTGCTACCGACTTTGCTGGAGATGCTCCATATCAATTACGACCAGTCGGGGCAGGGCCAGAGCCTTGTGCCCCTGCTTGATGGCCGTGACAGCGGCGAGGAAGAGGTCGATGTCCTTGCCGAGGTCAGCTTGATGGCCATCAAAACAGTACGCCAGCGGTCACTGACGGTGGGCGACTGGAAGCTTATCGAGGGAATCATCCCCAAGGAGACGGTGGAGCTTTACGACCTGCGCCAGGACCCGGGCGAGCAGCAAAATCTTGCTGCAATAGACTCCGCCAAAACGGAAGAACTGCGCACCCGACTAGCCGACCTGCTCGCTTCCCTGCCTGCGGCCAAGGGCACGACCACCATACTCAGCGAAAAAGAGATCCAAAAGCTACGTTCCCTTGGTTATGTGAGATAGGCGGCAAAGGGCTGTAGGTCCGCCGGGCAGAAAGATCCCCTCAACACATCGACCCGCCTCCCGCTTAGGTTTCACATGCGCTGGAGGCGGGTCGATGTGTTGAGGGGATCTTCCCGTCCGGGGGAGCTACACCCCCCACTTTTCAAGGGGGGGGTTCTGTCTTGGTTTCGGTAATCGGTGGTGCAGGAGCGGGGAGCCCGGCCACATGTGGGACCCAGTGGCGCATGTGAAACCTAAGCCAATGGGTCCCACATGTGGCCGGGCTCCCCGCTCCTACATCAGGGCTTCTCCCGAATCAACGTCAGGAATTCCCCGCGAGTTTTGGGGTCGTTTTTGAAGCACCCGAGCATTTCACTGGTCACCGCATAACTGTTCTGCTTCTGGATGCCGCGCATCATCATGCACAGGTGCTGGGCGTGCAGAACGACGGCCACGCCGAGAGGCTCGAGATTTTCCATGAGGCAGGTGGCGATCTGGGCGGTCATTCGTTCCTGAACCTGTAGCCGGCGGGCATAGGTATCCACCACCCGGGCAATCTTGGAGAGGCCGACGATCTTGCCGTTGGGAATGTAGGCCACGTGCGCCTTGCCGAAGAACGGCAGCATGTGATGCTCGCAGACACTGAAAAAATCGATGTCGTTGACCAGGATCATCTCTTTGCCCTCGGCTTCGAACACCGCGCTGCGCACCATGGCGCCCGGGTTCTTGCCGTATCCGTTGGCGATTTCCTTCCAGGCCTTGGCCACCCGTTCGGGTGTCTTGACCAGACCCTCGCGTTCGGGGTCTTCACCGATCTTGACCAACATTTCCCGTACCAGCTTGTCCATGAAGGGACTCCTCCGGAATCCTGATCGTTTCTTGCAAGGTGCAACGGCTGCGGATTCTTTCTTGGGAATCCCAGCCCTGAAAAACCCGCCACTTTGGCGGCAAACCACGGCAAAAGCAAAGATCAAGGCACTTCAGCCATCCGTCAAGGCGGCACCGGCAACATATTCAACTCAGGCACGGTCCCTGCACCGGTGGGTCAGGCAATATCCATTTTCATGCATATTGCCGAAACAAGGGCCGAACGACGTTTTGGTGTCGAAGAATCGCTCCCCCCGATTCCTGACCCGAGGTCGGTGCGGCCCTTATTTCGTTCCCTTCTAAATACTGATATTACAATTCATTATCAGATTTTTTACAACTTGCTTTGGTTTATTCAAAAATTACCTTTGCCCTTGATATCCAAGGGTTCGTCCAGCTTTGGTCCCGCCCCAGACAAGGAGCCTGCCGTGGGAAACAAAATAGTGTACGTCAAGGAGCTAGCTCCCCTCACCAAACTTTTCGAAGTTGAGGCCCCGCACATTGCCGAACGCGGCAAGGCCGGGCAGTTCATCATTCTTCGGGTGAACGACGAGGGGGAACGCATTCCGCTGACCATCGCCAACCGCAACCCTGAAAAGGGAACCATCACCCTGGTCTTCCAGGAAGTCGGTAAGACAACGGAGATGCTGGGACTGATGGACGTGGGCGACGAGATCCACGACCTGGCCGGTCCCCTGGGCAAGGCCACGGATATTCCCGAGGGCAAGACCGTGGTCTGTGTCGGCGGCGGCATCGGCAACGCGGTGGTCTGGCCCCAGGTCCAGGCACTCAAGGCGGCGGGCAACCGGGTGGTCGCCATCCTCGGCGCGCGCACGAAGGATCTCCTCATTCTCGAGGAAGAAGTCACCGCCCTGGCCGACCTGACCATCGTCACCACCGACGACGGCAGCTACGGCCGCAAGGGTATGGTCACCCACGCCCTGGTCGATCTGATCGACGAGGGCGAAACGATCGACGAAGTCATCACCATCGGTCCGGTGGTCATGATGAAGTTCGTCTGCAAGACCACCGAACCGTTCGGCATTCCGACCCAGGCCTCACTCAACCCGCTGATGGTCGACGGCACCGGCATGTGCGGCGCCTGCCGGGTGACGGTGGACGGCAAGACCAGGTTCGCCTGCGTCGAGGGCCCCGAGTTCAACGGCCACCAGGTCGATTTCGACGAGTTGATCACCCGCCTGGCCTACTACCAGCCGGAAGAACGTTCGTCGTTGGAAGATTACCACCGCTGCCGCATGGAAGAAGCGGCCGACAACCTGCCCAGCAACCAGTAAAGGAGGACCGGCATGAACGACACACCGAAAAAACCGAAGAAGGTCCTCAACAAGGCGAAGACCAAGACCCCCATGCGGGAACAGGCCCCCATGGACCGGATCATGAACTTCGAAGAGGTGCCCCTGGGCTACAACGAGGTCGAAGCCCAGCAGGAAGCCCTGCGTTGCATCGACTGCAAGAACAAGCCCTGCATTGAAGGATGCCCGGTGGGCATCGACATCCCCGCCTTCCTGAACCTGGTGGGCCAGAAGGATTTCGAGGGCGCCCTGAAGAAGATCAAGGAAAAGAACTTCCTGCCCGCCATCTGCGGCCGCGTCTGTCCCCAGGAAGACCAGTGCGAGATGGTCTGCACGCTCAACAAGCCCGACAAGGGCCGCGAGCCCGGCGGCGTCGGACGCGTGGAGCGCTTCCTCGGCGACTACGCCGTGGAGCACAATCTGGACATCATGCCGGACATCGCGGCGAAGACGGGCAAGACCGTGGCTATCATCGGCTCCGGCCCCGCCGGCCTGACCGCGGCCAGCGACATGATCCAGAAGGGTCACGACGTCACCGTATTCGAGGCGCTGCACAAACCGGGCGGCGTGCTGTTCTACGGCATCCCCCAGTTCCGGCTGCCCAAGGAGATCCTCCTGCGGGAGGTCAGCGGCCTGGAGAAGATGGGCGTGAAGTTCGTCATGAACTATCCCGTGGGCAAAGCCGAGAGTCTGGACAGCGTCCGCGATAGGTTCGATGTGGTTTTCATCGCCACCGGCGCGGGGCTGCCCTGGTTCCTGGGTATCCCCGGGGAGAACCTCAACGGCGTCTACAGCGCGAACGAGTTCCTGACGCGCGTGAACCTGATGGGCGGATACAAATTCCCCAACGGTTCGGACACGCCGGTCAAGAAGATCAAGCGCATCGCCGTCATCGGCGCGGGCAACACGGCCATGGACAGCGCCCGGACGGCCAAGAGGCTGCAGCCGGAGGTCGTGTACCTGGTGTACCGCCGCAGCCGGCTGGAGATGCCCGCGCGGATCGAGGAGATCCACCACGCCGAAGAGGAAGGCATCGATTTCAACCTGCTGCATTCCCCCATCGAGATCATCGATGACGGGAAGGGCGCCGTGGGCGCCATCCTCTGCCAGGAGATGGAACTGGGCGAGCCCGACGACAGCGGGCGCCGCCGCCCCGTGCCCATCGAGGGCAAGGTGCGCGAGTTCGCGGTCGACACGGTGGTCATCGCCATCGGGCAGGGCCCGAATCCCCTGCTTTCGGCGGACTGTCCCGAGTTGGAACGGAACGAGCGGAAGGGCACGATCGTCATCAACGACGTCATGCAGACGAGCTTCGAGAACGTCTTTGCCGGCGGCGACATCGTCACCGGCGGGGCGACGGTCATCCTGGCCATGGGCCAGGGCCGGGTCGCGGCCGACGCCATGCATCGGTACCTGATGACCGGAAATCCGCAGGATACGGAAGGCGACCAAAGCGAGGTTTGCCCAAACCTGACCTGATTCCGTATATAGAAGATATGATTCCAGTCGGACCTGCATTCCGGCGGGGATTGATCACCTCCCGAGGTTTCGACCCTGGGAGGTGTTCGCTTTTTTGGGGGGAGACCTCAGGTCAGGTCAGGTCAGGTCGGCCGCCAGCCGGGACAGGACGCGGGGATACAACTCGCATTCGGCAGCGAACACCCGGGCGGCCAGGGTGGCCACGTCATCGCCGGGCAGAACCGGGACCTCTTGTTGACCGAGGATGCGGCCGGTGTCGTACTGGTCGTCCACCAGGTGGACCGTGCACCCGGTCACGGGATCTCCCGCCGCCAGCACCGCCTGATGAACCCGGTCGCCGTAGAACCCCTTACCCCCGTATTTGGGCAACAGGGCCGGGTGGATGTTGACCACCGGGCCGTTGAACCAACCCGCCTGGATGTAGAAACAGAGATATCCGGCCAGGATGATGATCCTGGGGCCATGCGGTTCGAGCCAGGCGTTGATCGCGGTGTTGTGCTGGGCGATGGAGGGATAGTCACGGCGGCGAAAAATCCCGCAGGAAAGACCGTGGTCGCGGGCGATGTCCACCCCGCGCACGTCCGACCGGCTGGAAACGACCGCGGTCACCTCCAGGTCCAGTTCACCGGCCGCCCGCTTGGCCAGCAGGTTTTCCAGGGTCCGGCCGCTGCCGGACAGCAGCACCGCGGCCTTCACGCTGTTGCTTTCCATTCCACTCTCCGTATTCAGGAGTCCCATTCCTCTGCCAATCGGGCCAGGACTCTTCGGTGGGCGGCAAAAGCGACCGGGCCGGGCACTTCCCCACTTCCGAAAAAGCCCACGTCCGCGGCATCGTCGCCGGCCTGCAGCTTGCCCCCGATTTCCTCGGCCCGGTAAAAGACAACCAGAACGGGAATGTCGGGCGGCAGGATGCCGGATTCGACGGCATACAGTTCCGTCAATCGCACCTCGAGCCCCGTCTCCTCGAGGGCTTCCCGCCGGGCGGTCAGCTGGACATCCTCATCCCATTCCATGAAGCCGGTGGGAAAGGACCACTGCCCCTCCTTGGGGGGAAATTTCCGTTTTACCAGGCAGACTTTCCGGTCGCGAACCACGACCACACCGGCGCCCGGCGCGGGGTTGAGGTACTGCACGAAACCACAGTCGGGACAGGCCGGCCGCGCGAGCCCGCCTTCGGGCCGGAGGATCATGTCGGCCCGGCAGTGCGGACAAAACTTGAAGACATGGCGGTTGGACGGATTCATGATACCCCGTCCCTAGCCGGCGGCGCCGCCTTGCGTCCCCATATGATCGCAAAAACCGACCACACGATCAGAAGCCCGAACAGGGGCCAGGCGCCGAACGCCACATATGGAGTCCGCCCCGCTCCCGGGTGGATGGCGGCCCGCGCGATGCCCTTTTGTCCCAGCTCGAGCCAGGCGAGCTTGTTCCCGTCAGCGTCGCAGATGAAACTGATCCCGTTGTTGGCGCAGCGAATGACCGGCACCCCGCATTCGACGCCCCGCATGCGGGCCATCCAGGTGTGCTGCCGGGGGCCGGCCGATTTGCCGAACCAGCCGTCGTTGGTGATCACCACCAGGCACTGGCTGCCGCGGCGGACAGAGTACCTGGCCAGGTGGGAGAAGATGGATTCGAAACAGACCATCCCGGAAAAACGGAAGCTCCCCCGCTCGGTTTTCATGGTCATGGGCTGGGGCGGTTCCCCGGGGGTCCATTCGGCCTGGCCGACGTCCAGTTTCGCCAGGAAGGGGAACAGCCAGGTGAAGGGCATCGATTCACCAATGGGCAGCAGATGGTACTTGGCGTAATTGTCCACGATCTTGCCCCGGGGACTCAACAGGCCGGAGGAATTGAAGGTCCTCACTTTCCCGTCGGGATCGCGGTCGGCATCCGGGAACCCCGCATAGAGCCAGATCCCGGTATCGGTCACCAGTTTGCGGATCCACTCCAGCAGATCCTTGTCATAGCGCAGATAGGCGGGCACGGCCGTTTCCGCCCAGACCACGAATTCGGCATCATCATCGGCAGCTTGGCGTGTCAACTTGTCGTAGGGTTTCTGGGTGGCGTCGATCTTGTCGTCCACCCACTTCACCGCTAAAGCGACATCGGCCTGGACGGCGGCCGCCTCCACGACATCCATGGTGTCGGGAGAAGCCGCGGGTCCGGAGAGGTTCACCCGGGAACCTGCCAGCAGACCAATCCAAATCAACCCGCAGGCAACCAGGAGGGCATTTCGGTAGCTAGCGGCCGCAAGCAGCCCGCGCCTGGTTGCCCAGACGGCCGTAAACGCCGCAGCCAGAAAAGCGATGCCCCCACCGACTCCGATTTCGCCGCTGGTCTTGGCGAGGAACAACAGGGGCGACCCGATGACGGCCGCACCACTCAGGCACCAGGAAAAGGCAAGTTCACCACGGGACCGCAGGGCCTCCATGCCCACCCACAAGACAGGCAGTAGCATGAGACCGGTTCCGGACCCCAGCCGATCCTTCAGCTTGCCGAACACCCAGCCCAGGACCAGGTAAAAACACGAAACGTAGAGAATGGCCGCCCCCGCCTGGATGGGCACTAGGGCGCGGGTCGGAATGGTTTTTGAAGGATCCAGCAGGAACAGCCAGTGCAGCAGGGCGGCCTGATGCGCCAGGCCGAATAACCAGGCCGCACGGCCCGGCCGCGCCGAGGTCAGCATGACACCGAACAGGAGAGCCATTCCCAGGGGAACCAAAAGGCCCGTCCACTGGTACGGAGGCAGCCCGGCGGTGACCAGCAAGCCGGCGAAAAGAGCCAGGTTGGTGGACAGGCCCGGCCGGCCCACCCGCAACCGGGGGCCCTGTTGTTCCATGGTGTCATTCATGACCGGCAAAATACCTGACCGGCCGGATGGTGTCCAGTGGCGGGACAGTCAATTTGTCCGGCCCCGGCTCAGGTTTCCGCTGAAGCGATCAGATCCGACATCCCGTACCGCTGAATCTTCTTGTAGAGCCCCTGCCGCGAAAGCCCCAGCCTCCTGGCCGCCGAAGCCTTGCGTCCTTCAGTGGCCGCGATGGCCTTGCGGATCAAGTAACGCTCGAGTATCTCCTGCGCCTGACCCAGTTCGCGCAGCGTGCCCAGATCGGCCACGTCCACGCGGCCCGTGCGGGCGGTCTGGATGTCCTGGGACAAACTGCCAAGGGTGATGATATCGGCCTGGGGATACAGAGCCAGGAACCGCTGCACTTCGTTCTCCAATTCCCTTACGTTTCCCGGCCAGCGCCAAGCCTGCAGACACGCAATAGCTTTTTCTGTAATTGTATATTTTTCAAATTCTTTGCCACTTTTCTTAAGAAAATAGGAAAACAACGGCAGAACATCCTCCGGCCGGTTTCTCAGCGGCGGGATTTCCAGAGCCACCACCTTGAGGCGGTAATAGAGATCCAGCCGGAACCGACCCGCGGCGATTTCGGCGGGAAGCTCTTTGTGACTGGCGGCAAGGAAACGGATATCAACCGGACGGGATTGCAGTTCCCCTATCCGGCGCACGCTTCGTTCCTGCATCACGCGCAACAATTTGATCTGGAGTTCCATGGGCATGTCGCCGATTTCATCCAGGAAAAAAGTCCCCCCGTGGGCCGCGGCCAGCAGACCCTTCTTTTCACCGCTGGCCCCGGTGAAGGCGCCGGCCCGGTGCCCGAACAGTTCGCTTTCAAAGAGGGACGCCGGCAGGGCGGCGCAATTCTGACCCACGAACTCGCCCTTCGCCCGTTCGCTGCATTGGTGCAGGGCCTGGGCGATGACCTCCTTCCCCGTACCGCTCTCCCCCTTCAAGAGAACATTGACACCGCTTCTGGCGATATCAGGAATCCTCTTGCCGAGTTCGTTCATTTCCCGGCTGCAGCCGATGCAGCCGGGGATTCCGGACACGGACACCGGACGCGGCATGGGCAGGCAATTCTTTTTGGCGCCAGTCCTGGATTTGGAACCGGCCCGGATCCGGGAACGGCCGAATTCCGGGTGGGGAAACAGGCAGCCCTGAGCCGGCGTAGCCGACGGGAACGATTTTTCATAGTGAGGTTCCAGCTGCATGAGCACGGGACCCAGCCTTGCCGCCAGTCTTTGTCCCCACAGGAAGATGGATTCCCGCCAGGGCTGTTCGGCCTGGAACCAGATGGCCAGACAGCCCCTCACCTGGCCTCTGTCTGCAAGCGGCTCCACCCACAGGGCGGTGTCGGCCGATTGGAAGGCCAGTTCCTCTCTGCGTTCCAGCATGGCTTTAAGCAGGGCGCCCAAGGGTGGGCGTTGGTCCAGACCCTGGGACCGTCCCCGGCCGGTGGCCCAGGAGAACAGGATGTTCAAGGGCGAGGTCAGGTCCGAGCCGTCGCGGCGGACAACCCAAACGGCCGCTCCGGTGCCCCCGTGGGGATAACTTCTGATTTCCTCCTGCCAGAATTTCCTCATGCAATGAAACCCTCCCGTTGAATTGAACAGTACGGGATACCCATTGCAGGAGAAGTGCCACTCAAGAAAGAGGGACACGAACCTGTGGCGCTTTGCCAGGCAACGACAGCAAACCCTTGTCCGGCAGACGGATAAATATGCTCCGGATCCAGCGGTCAGCCACCTCTTAGGGAACATGTGTCCCAGTCCTGTCCCGGGCCGACGTCACCCTCATACCCTCATCGGGACATGTCCCAAAAAAAAGCCGGCGGAGAACCGCCGGCTTGATCAATCCGTGCAGGGTCATTTCAAAAAGGCATCCGCACCTTTTCCGCACCTTCGCTGACGGTGCCGATTTCCCTGACCTCAAGGCCCTCGATGCGGGTCAAATCGGTTTCCGGCCCCGTGACCACCACCATTCCGATCCCCATGTTGAAGACCCGGTACATCTCGCTGTCGGCCACGCCGCCCTTGTCGGCGATCAGTTGGAAGATGGGCAGAGGCGTCCAGGCAGTCGGATCGACCTCAACGCACAGGCCGTCCGGCACCACACGGGGAATGTTGTCGTAGAATCCGCCCCCGGTGATGTGGACCAGACCGTGGACGGACGGGCGGCCAGCCGCGGCCCAGATGGCGCGCAGATCGTTCAGGTAGCTGCGGTGGACCGCCAGCAGGGCGTCGGCCACCGAATCCCCGCCCAGGACCTCGGGCCTGTCGTCGACGCCGAAACCCGCCTTTTCCAGCAGG
>JBDLKA010000116.1:0-10770 GCA_039714075.1 Candidatus Krumholzibacteriota bacterium
AGCCTTCCCTGGAGCCAGGTTGGGGTCCGCGGGATGCATGGCCAGAGCGGCTCCCTGAAGGAGGAATAGGGTCAAAATGGCGATTTTAGTGTTTCCCTGCATCACCGGGGCTCCTTGGTCCGGTTGGATGATCGGCAAATACATTTCCGTATATATCGGCACAAAAAATCAATTCCTGAAGCTAGGACCGAATATTTGGGTTGTGCCTCTGAAATTGTGTCTGGGCCAGCCAGGCCGGGTAGGGGTGCGGAAAAGCTTCCTGGAGGCCTTGTTATTTTGATAATTAGAGCAGTTTTCGGGGCAACGGTGTCCCGTTTTGGGTTAATACCTCAAATTCCCAGAACCCACCAAGTGAAATATCCGGCCCAAAAGGGCCAGACACAATTTCAGAGGCACAACCAATTTTTTTATTTTAAGGTGGCTGTTTTGGGAACAAATCATATACTGCCTCGGTAGGATATAATTCGTTATCCACCGACATTGGTAGGCAAGTAGGGGGACTTATCCCCTGAATGTTCACCCGGCCAGATCCGCCGGGGTCTAGAAAGGACGATTGAAATGAAGCGATTCACTTATGCAATGGTGATGGCCGTGGCCCTGGTCGTGATGGTTTCCTCCTTCGCCGTCGCCGGCGGGCCGGCGTGCAAGTCCGCCCATGCCGACGCCAAGGGTAGCTGTGCCGACAAGGCCGCCCATGCCGACGCCAAGGGTAGCTGTGCCGACAAGGCCGCCCATGCCGACGCCAAGGGTGGCTGTGCCGACAAGGCCGCCCATGCCGACTACAAGGGAAACTGTGCCGACAAGGCCGCCTGTGAAGCCGCCGTCGCGGACATGAGCAAATGTTGCGCCACCGCCGCCAAGGCCGGCGAGGGTTGCTGCGGCAAGGACGCCGATGCGGTGAAGGCCAGCTTCGAGCAGAAGGTCGCCTACCACAAGGCCGCCGCCGAGGTGAAGGCCGACATGCACAAGTGTTGCGCAACCGCCCTGGATGCCGGCAAGGGTTGCTGCGGTCAGGAAGCCGACGCGATGAAGGCCGACTACGACAAGAAGGTCGAAGCCGAGGCCAAGAAGGTCGCCGCCACGGACAAGGAGTCCGACGACAGCTAGGCTGTTCCGAATCGGATGCTCCCTGTGGAGGGGAGTGAGCGCGGATGCCACAAGGTGTCCGCGCTTATTTTTGGATGTCACCACCTGGCACGGGCTGCGTATACTCCCATGACCAGATACTCGATCAGCTGCTGATATTTGCCCGGGCATTGAGGATAGCTCTTTGGATCTTAAACGACGAATGCGCGACGCCCGCCACGGTCTTTGGCTGCGGCTGGCCAGGCGAGGCAACGAAGACGCCTTCAGGCGCCTGTACGGCGAGTTGTACGATCCGGTGGCCGGTTACATAGCCGCCAGGACAGGCAATGCCCACGACGCCGAAGACCTGACCAGCGTGGTGTTCCACAAGTTCCTGGAACGTCTCGACCGGTTCGAGACGGGCAAGGGATCGGTCATGACCTGGATCCTGGCCATGGCCCGCAACGCGGTTATCGACCACCACCGGCGGCTGGATGCCCACGGGGCGGCCCGCAGGCAGGCGGTGCCGGTGGAGGAATTGGCCGACGTACTGGCCGCCGACCGTAAGGACCCGTTGGGATCATTGATCCGCGACGAGAACCTGCGGCAGATCGGCGGAATCCTTCGCCACGAACCGGACGAGGTCCGGGAAATGTTCGCCCTGCGCTTCGGCCAGGGGTTGCGCGTCCGGGAAGTGGCCGCGGTCATGGACCTGGGCGAAGACGCGGTGAAGCAGCGTTTCGCGCGCACTTTGAAGAAGATCCGGCAGGAGCTGCTGGCGGAAGAACCGGAACCGAAGGGAGGACCGGAATGCATGATCGCAGACTGAACGACCGTTTGAAGCGCATTCATGAACCGGATGTCACCAACAGGCCGCGGCCGCAGCACCGGCGCGAACTGGAAGGGCGCCTCCTTTCCCGTTACCGGACCAACCAGTCCCGCAAAAGAAGGTGGCTTGTCATGCTCAATCCCTGGAATAGAACCGCCCGTTTCGCCGTTGTCGGCCTGGCCCTGACGATACTCGGCGTCGGCGCCTGCACCACATCGACCACGACCGAAGTCGACATGGGCAAGAAGATGACCATCGGCTTTACCGCCAAGGCGGACGCCGACATGATTTCCGTCGATACCAGCCTGGGCAACTTCCTGGATGCCCAGCCCGGGATCGAAAACGTTTCGGTTTCCATCAGTCGGACGATGGACGGCCCGGCGACCATCGAAGTCATGGCCTGGGGGCAGGATCTCGATGGTGAAGCGCTGGCCGCGGAAATGCGCCGCCAGATTCCCGAACTCCAGGACGCGGACATTGCCTTCGAGACCCTGAGCGGCACCATCGAGGAGAGCTACGCCTCCAAGCTGAAGCGCGAGATTTTCCAGATGGAAGTCGACGGGGCCACCGAGGAAGAGATCCGGGCCCAGATCCTGGCGCAGCTGGCCGAACAGGGGGTGGCCGAGGGCGACGCCCAGGTGGAGGTCATCCAGCAGGACGGCCAGACCGAGATCAAGGTCCAGGTGACCAAGGAAGTGGAGGAGTAGGGTTCCGCGATTGCCCGAAGGATTTGCGCCCCCCGCGCCCTTGAGGTGCGGGGGGCGTTCCGTTAAGATGGGTGATCATGAACCTCTACCCGACGGGATGAAACCATGCGCCTTACCTTCCACGGAGCCGCCCGCACGGTCACCGGCAGCCGCCATCTTCTCGAAGCCGGGGGCCAACGCGTTCTGGTGGACTGCGGCCTGTTCCAGGGGCTCAAGAAACTGCGCCTGTTGAACTGGGAGGACCCCGGTTTCGAACCCGGCTTCCTGGATCACGTGGTGCTGACCCACGCCCATATCGATCACACGGGCTACGTGCCGCGCCTGATGCAGTACGGCTTCCAGGGCGGCATCCATTGCACCCCGGCCACCGCGGAACTCCTCGAGCTGATGCTAATGGATTCGGCCCACATCCAGGAGGAAGACGCGGCGTGGGCCAACAAGAAGGGTTTTTCCAAGCACCATCCCGCCGAACCGCTCTACACCACGGTGCACGCCATGCAGGCGCTCAAGCTTCTGCAACCGTCCCGCTTCGGCCGCTGGGTCAAGCTGTCGCCCCGCCTGAAATTCCGGCTGGTCAATTCGGGGCACATCCTGGGTGCGGCCTTCGTGGAGTTTCGCATCGCCGAGGAGATGAGGAACAGCGTCCATCCCGGCGAAATCACCGTGATCTTCAGCGGCGACGTGGGCCGGTACGATGTTCCCCTGCACAGCGACCCGGAGCCTATGCCGGACTGCGACGTGTTGATCGTGGAATCGACCTACGGCAAAAGGCGTCACGAAAAGGAAACCGTGCTGGATCAGATCCGCGCCGACTTCAAGCAGACCATCCACCGGCGCGGGGTGGTGCTGATGCCCAGTTTCGCGGTGGGTCGCACCCAGCTGGTGACCCTGATCCTGCGCGACCTGATGATCGGCGGCGACCTGGAAGAGGTTCCCATCCACATCGACAGTCCCATGGCGATCGACGCCACGACGATCTACTCGCGCCACCTGTACGACTGCAACCTGGACCACGAGATCACCCTGGACGGCCGCAACCGGCTTTTCCCGTTCGAGGTTCATCTGCACCGCACGGTGCACGAATCCAAGCAGTTGAACAATATGGAAGGGCCGCGGGTCATCGTGGCCGCCAGCGGAATGATGACCGGCGGGCGCATCCTGCACCACCTGGTGCGGCGACTGCCCGACCATCACAACCTGTTGCTGCTGACCGGATACCAGAGTGCCGGCACGCGGGGGCGGGCCCTGCAGGACGGCGCGGATTCGCTGCGGATCCACGGCCGGAACATCGATGTGGCCGCCCAGGTGGCCACCATCCAGGGCCTGAGCAGCCACGCCGACGCCGATGAAATCATGCACTGGATAGACACCGCCGAAAAAAAACCCGCCAAGGTGTTCGTCGTGCACGGCGAGGAAGAGTCGGCCAAGACCCTGGGCGCCCGCATCGCCAAACAATTCGGCGCCCAGGTAACCATCCCCGACTTGAAGGACAGCTTCGAGATTTAAAATGCCATGCCCGCCACGATGTGAACGTGGATTAGAGCCTTGGGCCTTAAGAGGGTCTCCCGGCGAATCATGCTTCCTGCATGAGCAAAACGCCCCGGTTTACCGGGGCGCTTTGCGCTGAGCTGGGAGACCCTCTTAAGGCCCAAGGCTCTAATCCACGTTCACATCGCGGTAGGCATCCTCAAGTTCAAATCGCGAAACCCCGCGTTTCTTGGAGGGGTCACCCTTGTAGCCGAGCGCCTTCCAGTCCAGACGCCCGTTACCGTTGTGGCACGCCACACACTTGAGGGCCTGTTCGCTGGGGGCGACCATGTGGTTGATCTTCCACCAGGACTCGGTCTCGGCGAATCCGTATTCACCGCTGTACTCCAGGCCGGCCGCCTCCATGCCGTGGGTGATGGCTTCGTCCCAGTTGAAATTGTTCTCCCACAGGCCCGTGGCGCCATGAAGCTTGGTGATGATCAGAACCCGGTTCTGTTTGTCATAGGCCTGCTTGCCCCGCATGACCTTGAAGGGATGGATCTTGGATCTGGGGTCCAGGCGCGTTCCCTGGGGCAGGTTCAGATGGGTGACCCCGTTGGGATTCATGGCCGACCCGACCATGTACTGGGTGCTGGTGCCGTTGTACCAGCGGAAGGTGGGCAGCAGGTTCTTTTCCCAGCGGAGAGTGCCCTTGTTGTTGTCGAAGGTGTCCTTCCCGTACTTGTCCTTCGCTTTGGCGGCGCCGGTGCCGGCGGTGGACCAGTCCCACCAGGTCATGGTGGGGAATTCCCGGGCGATGGTGGGAATGTGGCAGGTCTGGCAGGCGATCGACTTGCCGTGCCAGTTCAGGATCCGCTTTTCGTGCGGGTCGTCGTCATGACAGCTGGAGCATTCCAGGTGGTTGTGACCGCCGGGGGAATCGAACATCGAGTTGCCGGAGATGGCGTGGTCCGTCGTGTCGTGGCATTCGATGCAGTCGAAATCCTGGCCGTCCCTGCTCATGTGGACGTCCAGGTCACGGGAGGGGTCGACCAGCGACTTGTCCATGTCTCCGTGCTTGACGTTGTTGCCCTGCCCGCCGTAGAAGTGGCAGGCCCCGCAGGTCTGGCGGCTGGCCGGGCCCACGGTGCGGGCGATTCCCGCCAGGTCCAGGGGCTCCCAGATCTTGCCTTCCCACTCCGTGTTCTCGTAGACCGGATGGCCGGCGCCGGCGGGGAACTTCTTGTACAGGCCGGTCTGATCGTGGCAGACCAGGCAGTCGATGTTTTCGGGATTGGAAAAATCGAAGGTATCGTCGGTCCAACCGTAGCCGGCGTGGCAACTGGTGCAACGGGCCCAATTCGAACTGAGGCCGACACAGAAGTTGTTCATGGTGTTCTTCTTGCCGAGGGCGATTTCACCCTTGCCGATGACGTCCTGCATGGGCATCCAGGTCCAGTGGGAGGTTTTCATGAAGTCATGGGCTTCATCTTCGTGGCACTCCAGGCATACCGCCGTCACTTCGGGACCATCGGTGAAAGGCCCTTCGATATCCTGATGATCCTCGACCACTTCCATGGCCGCCGCGGGCAGGGCGGGCAACAGGAAAATTGCCAAAAAGAGCCATGAAAGTCTTGAATCGGAACGCATGTGCTTTTGCCTCCAAAGAGAGTCCAAGAAGTCCAAAACCCACTGAAAAGATAGGAGTTGGGTGATTGCCCAACCCCGAATCCAGGGTTTAATGAAACTCTAGTAAGGCCGTTCCAGGTTTCAAAGGAAAATAATGACAAATAATTGACAGCGGCAATCAATTCGGATGTCGGGTGCTTTCAGGCTCCGAAAAAATTACCCAGGCCCAGGTCGTCGGCATCCTCGCCGAAGGAAACCACGTCCTCGCCGTCCAGGACAAAGGTGGCGTTTTTGCCGTAGATCCGGCTGAACTCAACGCGCCGGGTTTCGCGGCCGGGGGCGGTCATCCGCAGTTCGGCGAGTTGGCTGTTGGACTTCGAGGTCAGGTCCTCGGTGCAGACCGGGCAGGAGAACCTGATCTTGCTGCCCGGGGTAAGATTCCGTTCCACGGATTTGTCGCAGATGAACTTGTAGTTTCCGGGCTGAGGACTGAGCAGGATCATGCCCTTTTTCTTGCGGTAGCTGATGACCAGCAGGATTTTCACGCTGGGATTCAGGACAGCCTGGCAGTGGGGGCACGTGAAGACGTTTTTCATCATCCTACCTCTGTGTTTTTGCACGCGTTTTGGTACGAACAGCTCAGTCGGTTCCCGGTGACACGCCGCCGTCTTTGTCCTTCTCTCCGCCGGAGAGAAGCCCCCACCCGAAAACGGCTCCGAACAGAACCATCAGCAGGGGGTTGGAGGTGATGTTTCAACCACCGCCCCGGCAGGTAATCCATTTGTTGATTCCGTATCCGGCCGCCCCACCCAGCACGGGTCCGGCCACCATCCGCAAGCGCATCCAGTTCAAGCGCATCCAGTTCATCCGGTTCTCTCCATTATGGCATCCGCGGGCGGGCCGCGGTGAAAAAACTCGTCCTACTCACAATTATCCCGAAGTTGAGGGCGATCCGCAAGAGGGTGATGGACCCCGGAGCGATCTGATTGTAGGTTTTTTCGGGACAGGCATACGAAGATCAAGGGATTGGTGAGGGCACATGAAGATGAAAATCCTGGGCTGTCTGGGCGGTCTGCTGCTGATTCTGGGTTGCGGAGTCCCCGAACACGGGGACAGCAAGGCGATCGACCGTGCCGCGATGCGCGCGGAAGCGGCGCCGAGAATCATGCCGGCGGAGCGGGAAGATCAGCTGCTCCGGGAGGAAAAAGACCTGCCGACCGCGGTCAGGATCGGCCGGTGGGCCCGGCGCTACCGGGACGGCGAAGGGATCGAATACCGCTTCGGACTGGCGGAGGGCGGTTACGTGAAAGAGGGCGATCTGGTCCGCGACGACCGGCAGGACTGTGTCAGCCTGATGTACCGGGTGACCGAACTGGCGCGGGCGGAATCCCCCCGGGACGCGGTGGCCTGGGCCCTGCGCACCCGGTTTGCCGGCGCTCCGCTCGACTCGCTGGTCGATGACCGGGGCCGGGTGGACTACGACCGCCCCGAACACCTGGACTACAGCCTGGACATGATCCGCTCGGGCCATTGGGGGCGGGACATCACCGGGGAATTGACCGGCGCGGCGCTCGACAGCGCGGGCAGCTCCCGCTATCCGGCCGGCAGCTTCCGGACCGTTCCCGAATCCGGTCTGGTCGAAGCGGAACTGAAGGAAGGCGACATCGCCTGGCTGATTCTGGATCCCGCCCACGAAGCGGGCGGCAGGCTGCGCCGCGAATACGGGCTGGTCGTCGGGCACATCGGCATCGTGATAAAGGAAGAAGGCCGACCCTGGCTGGTGCACGCCGCCAGCAGCGGCCTGGACCGATGGTACGAAGGAGGCACCGTGGTTGCGGTGCCCCTGGCGGTTTATCTGGAGCTGGTGGAGAAGTATTCCGCGGTCATGGTCACCCGGTTCTGACCGGTCCGGTCAGGGTGTCAACGTCACGGTAACCGTGTCGGCATGGCTTTCCCCCCCGGCAATAGCCGTGGCGATGATTTCCGTGGAGAAACTGTCCATGACCGGGGGCGTGTCCCAGGTCACCGTCCAGTCGTCGGTGAGCGTGGCCGGCAGGGTGGTGGCCGTATCGCTCCAGGCGATGTCCACCGTTACCGATTCCACCGGCACGGAGAAGAGATCGGCAAAGGTCCTGACCTGGATTTCCTCCGCGGTGTTTCCATTCACCAGATCCTCGTCCCGATGTGTCACGATCACGACCGGCGTCCGGACCACGTCGAGGTCGATGGAGGTCACGGCCGTATTGCCGCCGGCAACGGCGGTGGCGGTCATGGTCAAGGTGGTGTCGATGTCCGGAATGGGGGCGGTCCAATCGGCGGACCAGTTGGAATCACCCGAAACAGCCAGGGTGTCGGTCCCGACATGGACGATGACCTCCTCCAGCGCGGCCACGCCCAGGATTCCCGACGCGGTGCCGGAGAAACTGTAGGTCCTGTTGGGGGTGAAGGTCTCTCCGGCAACAGGGTTGGTGATGGTCACGGCCATCTGCGTCACCGTCACGGTAATGGCGGTGGTAACGGTTTCCAGGCTGTCGAGGTCGGTGTGGGCACCGTACCAGGCCTTGGCTCGAAGGGTCAGCTGGGTGTCGGTCGTGAAGAGAGGCACATTCCAATCGTGGGACCAGGTGTCGGTCCCGGTGACATCCACGAAACCGTTGCCGTCCCCTCCATCGAACCCCACCAGCGCGACCGAGCCCTCTCCCGACCCAACCGTACTTGATCCCCGGACCTGGAAGGAGGTCCCGCCCAGGACAACATCGCCGTCCCGGGGTGCCCAGAAGGAAACTTCCGCGGGTTGGGTGACGTGGATCACGTAGTCGGTCAACACCCCGGAGTGGGTCCAGTCGTTGCGGTACTGGACGTGGATGACCTTGTGGCCCGGTGTGGGACTGAGGTTGATTTCGATCTCCGGGGCGTAGGTAATCCAGGGGGCGCCGGTGAAATCCGCGCTTTCGGAGTAGCGCATTTCGGTGGCGACGGCGGATGAGGTCCCGGTAACGGTGGACTGCTCGGTAATGTGGTCTTCCTCGAGATCCAGACTGAAGGTGACATTTTCCAGCAAATCGGGCACCACCTGGAGTTCGACCTCTTCGTCGAAGCCGAAATCACCCCGGAACTGGGCCCGGATGAATTGAGGATTGGCCGAATCGCTCAACTCGTACCCGGTGAAGGTGTCGGCGACGGGGACCCAGGGTGTGGTGGCGGTGTCGGCCCACTCGGGGAAGAAACGCATGTCCAGCACACCTTCGGTGGGGACCAGCAAGTCGACAGTCCGTTTCGACAAGGTTTCGGTTTCCGAATCGACACGGAAACCGGGGTGGAAATAAACCTCGATGGTTTTGGACGAAACCTCCGACTCGTAGCCGTCGGCGAAAGAGACCACGTAGACGGTTCGGGTTTCACCGTTTCTGGTAGCCGGTCCCAGATCAATACGGACGGTTTTGGGAACATCGGGAGCCTCTGCCGGCACGATCATGAGGGAATCGGTAAAGGTGGGATCCAGCGCGATGCGCAACTGGTCGCCCTGGTTGACGGTGATATCGAGGTCGGAGAACCGGGTGGCGGTTGTGTTGCCTCCGTTGCTGAGCACCACCCTGGGGCCGACGGTAATCGAATCGAGTTGGGCGTAGGAAGTGATCGAGAAGTTGCCTCCGGCGAAGGCCTGGACCCGGAACCAGTGGGTGCTGGTTGGGGGGTCGGGGTTGGTATAGGGAAGGTTACTGGTGGGAGCCGTGGTATGGTCTTTGGATCCGATTTCGGTCCAGTTGGACTCAAGGTTGTCGGTTCCGCTGATGACGTAATGAGTCAGTCCCATGTTCTGGGGCTGATTCCAGGTTATCTGAAGGGTGTTGTCTTGGACCGGACTGGCTTCCACCCTCACCTGGAGGGGATCCCCTTCGTCAGGTCCCGCGGGATCGAACGGGTTCTGGAATTCAGGCTCCGCGGGCGTTTTGTCGCATCCGGGCAGCAGCGAAAAAACCGTCGGGAGGCCGAGGGCCAGGACCAGGGCGATGGTCAACAGTCTGCGGGGGATCATGCTCTGCTTGCTCCGTTCCATCAAAACTCCAACCGGACCGAGGCGTGGACGGTGGTCAGGGGATCGGGACCGGACCAGGGTCCGGGATCCAGGGTGTTCCAGGCTCCGGTGTCCAGCGGCACGGGTCCGGCGCCCGCTTCGACCGCGGGGAAGAACAGGATCGCGTCCAGCACGCTGATCACGACGGCGCCGCCGGCCACGAGCAGACCCAGGTTGCGCCTGTCCTCCTGGTCAAGCATGTCGTTGTAGGCCTGGTCGGCGGCTTCGCGGAAGCGGACGATGTCTTCGGCGTTGATGGACGAATCGTACTGTTCCTGCAGATTGAGATAATCCTTCCGCAGATTGCTGCGTTCCAGTTCCGAGACCAGGGCGACCAGCAGGCCCCCGGCTTCGGCGACGTTGTAGATGTATCCCCTGGTCGATCGGCCCAGATAATGCTGGCCCAGGCCCGCGAACAGCAGGCTGCTGGTCCAGGCGGTCTTGCGGCTGTAGGGGACCAGGCGCACGACCAGCCGCTGCCAGCTGCTGTCCACCGACAGCTCCAACTCCTGTTCATAGGTTATGTAACCGGGAAGTTCGCTCTTGATGGCATATGTCCCGGGGGCCAGATCAAGGGGGCCGTCCAGTGGAAAGAACCCCATGCCCCGGCCGTTGATGGACAGACTGGCTCCCGGCGGGCCGGTGATTTCCAGGGTGGCGGCGGCGCCGGCGGCGGGAATGATCGCTGCGAGAACGAGGGCGCCCAGTAGTGGCGATATATGCCGGATCATGGATCTCCTGCTGGAAAAATTCAGGGGCCGGTTGATTGCATCCCGGAGCAATTATAGGGCATGTCCCCAATGATTGCCCGAGTAAATGTACTCCCTGCGGATCTTCCGGTTCCACTTAAAAGGTTCCGGATGATGCGGAACGCCTCCCGTTAATTTTTCCACTCCCCTGTTCATGCCACAGCCGGTGGCAGGACCCGCAGAGGGTCACCAGGTTTTCCGCTTGGTTGGTTCCCCCATGCTGCCGCGGGTTGATGTGGTGCACTTCAA
>JBDLKA010000117.1:0-10607 GCA_039714075.1 Candidatus Krumholzibacteriota bacterium
GTAGAGCTTCCCGGCCAGGGGATTTTCGTCGCCGTCGGAGGACAGGAAGAGGCGGCCCGCTCCCAGGATGGTGATGGTCGTGCCGTGCACGATGCCCTGCGGTCCGATGTACATGTAGCTGCCGGCGGTCATCTGTCCGTAGCTGGTCACGCCCAGGGCGGCCATCCGCGTGTAGTCGTCGCCGCCGCTGTAGTTGGGAATGACCATGCCGTTGGTCACCACCACCCGCGGTGCGTCGGTCCCGCTGGGGAACAGGCCGTGGGGGTGGCCGGAATAGACGGCCAGGGTCTGATCCTCGGTCATTTCCGCGAGGTACTTCATGGTCAGCAGATACTGCGCCCAGTTCTGGAAGACGGTTCCGTTCCCGCCGTAGGTGATCAGTTCGTAGGGGTGCTGGGCCACCACCGGATCCAGGTTGTTCTGGATCATCAGCATGATCGCGGCGGCCTGCGGGGTGCGCGCGGGATAGTCGCCGATGGCCCGCGCGTGCATGGCGTAGGCCGGGCGGAAGCGGTGCATGTAGATGCGTCCCCAGCGCGCCAGTTCGGCGGCGAATTCCGGGGCCAGCACTTCGTGCAGATTTTCAGGAAAATAGCGTAAGGCGTTGTGAAGAGAGAGTTTCTTTTCTTCTGTTGTCAAGGTCATGGGCCGTTCGGGAGCCCGGCTGATGTTGGGGTCCTCGGCGGGCATGTCCGGAAGCGAGGCCGGAATCCCCTGGCGGATCTGCTGCTGAAATTCTTCCCGGGTCATGGGAATACCTCGGCGCGACGGGCGCGAAATGGAACGGATTGGGAATGTGTGCGGGGGAAAGATAGCACAAGGGGCCCCGCTTGCACAGGACCCCCGGCCGGATCATTCGGATGTTGATTGGAACCGCTAGTGGTCGCCGTGGGGGTGGTCCCCTTCAGGGTGATCCCCGTGGGTGTGATCCCCATGGCTTTCCGCGGCCACCATCTTTTTGTATTCGTCGATGGTCCGCTGCCCATGGGTGTGGATCATCTTGACGACCGCGGGATCATGGGAAGTCACCAGTTCGATGGTGCCGTTCTTGGTCTCGATGTGTTCAAAACTGGCGCCGGACATGTGCAGGCCGCCGTAGGACTGGCAGAAGCCGCACAGGTACATCTTTTCACCGGTCATCATCTTTTCACCGGCGGCCTTCATGTTCTGCATGGAACGGGCGAAGGCCTCTTCATGACCGGGAGCCACGACGGTAATCGACACCATACCGTCCTTGGTCAGGTGGTTTTCCCAATCCATGGCCTCCATCAGACCCTCTTCGGCGGTCATGTTCTTGCACATGTCGCAGTTGTCCAGGTCGAACCAGGGCGTGGTCCCGGGAGCGGCGGCCAGCGGCAGGGCAAAGGCGGTCAGGGCGAACACGCCGAAAATCAGGGCAAGGCGTTTTCTGTTCATGGCGGGGGTCCTCCAATCCACAGGGAAAAAGTCTCAGGTCACGTTGGTGGATCGGACAAGGTGTCCGATCGTTGGCATCATCCTAAGCACGAGTTGTCAATCGAGCAAGACCGCGCGAAGTTCGGCGATGGCCTCCGGTCCGATCCGACAGCAACCGCCGATGACCCTGACCCCTGCATCCAGCCACTGCGAAGCCGCCGCGGCCAGGTTCCCGCCCGAGGCGCCGGCCCGCCAGGATTTCCCGGCGGGATCGAATACCTCGCCGGAGTTGGGATAGGCGATCAGGGGCAGGTCCGTGACGGAGCGGGCAACGGACATCAGCGGGGTGATGAATTCCGGCGCCGTGCAGTTGGCCCCGATCCCCGCCACCCGCGGATGAGCGGCGCAGATTTCGACGGCTTCGCCGAAAGGTGTGCCGTTGCACAGGCGCTCGCCGTCCCGGCAACTGAAGCTGAACCAGGCCCAGCGGTCCGGCGTGTCGTTCAGCAGGTCCAGAAGGACGACGGCCTCACGCAGGCTGGGCAGGGTTTCGCAGGCCAGAAGATCGGCCTGGCCGCGGGCCAGCACATGCCAGCGCTCCCGGTGGAAATCCGCCAGTTCCTCGTCGTCGATGCCATAGTCGCCCGTGTATTCCGAGCCATCGGCCAGGAAGGCGCCGTACGGCCCCACACTGGCCGCCACAAGGGGCTTCACACGGACGGACCGGTTGCGGGGCAGGGACCAGAATTCATCCCGGGCATCAACGGCCAACGCCACCGCGAGATCCAGCTGGGCCTGGGCCTGCTCGTGATCCAGCCCCCGCTTCATCAGGCCCCGAAAGCTGGCCTGGTAGGTGGCGGTCGTGATGCAATCCGCGCCCGCGGCCAGGAAATCCCCATGCACGCGGCCGATGGCCTCGGGTTCCTCGAGCAGGACCCGGGCGGACCACAGTTCGTCGTTCAGGTCGTAGCGGCGGTCTTCCAGGGTGGTGGCCAGACCGCCGTCCAGGATCACGGCGCGTTGCCTTTCCAGGATGGAGACAAGAGGATTGTCGGACGGCCGGGTCATGACGGATCCCTCCTCCGGGATGGTGTACGGGAATCATAAGCACAGGGTGACGATACGGCACCAACCGAAGGCGCGTTGAAATATCCGATCCCCAAGCGGGGTGAAATCCGTTATAGTGGCCCGCGCCTGGGATAGTATTCCCTTTAACGCGAGGATGATAGTCATGGCCTCCATCGTTGATCGAATGATCCGTGCCGCCAGGTTGGACGTCGGCCTGTACGAGGAAATTGAAAAAGACGAGGGAAGCATGGGCCAGGCCATGGCCGTGGTGGCCATATCGAGCGTGGCCGCGGGCATCGGCAGCGCCGGTTTCCTGGGTCCGGTAGGTTTGATCGGCGGTGCCCTGGCCGCCCTGGTCGGTTGGTTCATCTGGGCCCTGCTGGCTCATTTCATCGGCACGACCGTGCTCGCCGAACCCGCTACCCGCGCCAGCCTGGTGCAGGTCATGCGGGTGACCGGTTTTTCCGCCGCCCCTGGCGTCATCCGCATTTTCGCCTTCATACCCCTGCTCGGCACCCTGGTGAACCTGGCCGCGTCCCTGTGGATGCTGGCCGCTTTCATCGTGGCCGTCCGCCAGGTCCTGAATTACAGCAGCACCGGCCGCTCGGTCGCCGTGTGCCTGCTGGGCTGGCTGGTTCAGATCGTCATCTTTTCCCTGTTGGCCATGATCGGGCTCGGCGGCATCGCCCTGATGTCCGCGCGTTGACCTTGATTCCATCCGGAGGATTTCCATGCTTCGCAAAGCCGTAGTTTTCATATTGTGCCTCGTCCTGACCGGTCTGGTTTTCGGCGCAGCCCTGGCCGCCGACCCCGTGTACCGTGAGAAAAACGAATATCCCGTCCTGGACGAGATGACGGCCGAGCGCGATTCCCTGCTGGCGTTACGGGATTCGGTCCGGTCCGAAGTGGACGCCCTGTACAAGGAGCAGGCGAAGGCGAAGAAGGATGCCCACCAGGATCTGCGGGTCGACTGGTCGCAAATCGAAACGCCCACCGGGCCGGACCAGTTCGATCAGCTCTGGCACACCCCGCCTGTGCCCCAGTACTACACGGGAACCTGCTGGGCCTTCTGCTCGACCTCCTACATGGAGAGCGAAGCCAAGCGCATCGGCGGCGTGGATGTGAAGCTGTCGGAAATGTGGGTCGTCTATTGGGAGTACGTGGAGAAGGCGCGCAGCTTCCTGCAGGAGTTCGGCCACACGCCGGTGGACCAGGGAGGGCAGGATCACGGCACGCTGGAAATCCTGCGCCAATACGGCGCGGTGCCCCAGGAAGCCTACGCGGGAGTCCTGGACAGCCAGGGACGCCATGACCACACCCTGTTGATCAAGGAGCTCAAGGGATACCTGAAATGGGTTCTGGAAAGCGGGACCTGGGATGAGGACCAGAACATGGCCTACGTCCGGTCCATCCTGGACAAGCACATGGGGCCCGTTCCGAGCGAGTTCGCGTGGGAAGGGAAAACCTATACCCCGCAGGTCTTTCTCTCGGATGTCCTCCAACTCGACATGAACCGGTTCCGTTCGGTCGTCTCGCGCATGGACGAGCCGTTCAACAGCGAGGTCCTGCTGGACGTGCACGACAACTGGCGGCGCAAGGACAACTACCTCAATCTGCCCCTGGATGATTTCTACGCCGTGGTCAAGAACGCGGTTCAGGACGGCTACACCGTTTCCATCGGCGGCGACAACAGCGAAGCCGGCATGGACGGCAAGTTCGACGTCGCCATCGTGCCGGAGTGGGACATCCCGTCGGAGTACATCAACCAGGGCAGCCGGGAATTCCGCATCGCCAACAGGACCACCGGCGACGATCACGGGGTCCATGTGGTGGGGTTCAAAGAGATCGGCGGCCGGGACTGGTTCCTGATCAAGGACAGCAATCGCAGCAGCCGCCTCGGGAGCCACAAGGGTTACTATTTTTGGGATGGGGATTACATCAAGTTGAAGATGCTTTCGTTTACCATTCATGAGGATCGGCTGAAGGAGTATTTGAACTAAAGTTCCGGCGTCATCGGCACGCAAACGCAAACGATCCCGGATGTCCTCGTCGCGATTCTTCGAATCGCATCCTGCGGATTACCGGGATCGTTTGCGTTTGCGTGCCGATGGCGCTGCACCTTCAGATCATTCCTCCCACAGGATCCGGTATGAAATGACTTCCAGATCATCGTCATCGAAGCGGGGGTGGTCGGGATCGTCATCGTCGTAGCCCCCTGAAGAGGCATTGCGCACCATGACCAGGCGGTTGTTGCCGACCAGGTACCAGCGGTCGAACAATGGGTCGCCCTCGCCCACGATGTCCACCTGGTGCGTGAAATTTCCCTCCAGGTCGAACAGGTCGTAGCGCACCATCACGCCCGGCGGCAGGTCGTTGTGGCTGGCTCCCGACTCGATCCAGATTTCCGTGCCCCAGCGGTTTTCCATGATCCACAGTTTTTCGATGCAGGGGGCCTTGTCGCCCACGACGATGGGCAGGCCGGTTTTTTCCCACTTTTTCTCGATGCGCCGACGAATTTTCCGGATAGCGGATTCGGGACGGTCGGGGCTTTCGAATCCACGGGTTGTTTCGAGCATTACCTGACCGGAGGCGTCAATCGCCCGCAGGAGATACCGGTCACGCTCCGGGGCGATCCAGACCCTTCCGGCCTCGTCCAGGTCCCAGCGCCCGGCCAGCGGATTGTAGTAGCGGCTTTCGTCTACCTTGTCGTCGAGGGATCCCTGGAGATAGGCGTCGGCGAGGTCCAGGTAGACCGGGCCGATGGTTCCGTCCGGTGCGCAGCCCACCAGCATCTCTTCGCTGACCACACCTTCCTCGGTGAAGGTGGACCTGGTCATACCCAGCAGGAGGGAGCCGTGCCTGAAGCGTCCGAACCAACAGCCCAGGATCGCCTCGGGGTCGCCCTCGATTTCCGGAGTCGTATTCCCGGCCGGGTCGCCGCCCGCGTCGAGCCAGACGATGCCCGCCGGGTAGCGATTCAACAGGCCGAGCCGGTCGTCTCCGACCAGCAGGTTGCTGGCCATGGTGGTCTCGCCGGGACCCTCACCCTTGCGGCCGCGGACGTACAGGAACTTCCCGGCGGGGTCGAAGACGTAGGTTTCCTGCTGCTGGTAATCGAGAATGCAGGTGTTCCCCGCGGCGTCGCAGGCGACATCGATGATGAATCCGAACATGAAATCCTCACCCTCGGGTCCGGCGCGCCATTCCTCTTTCAGGTTCCAGTTGCGGATGGTCCGTGAGGGCAGGGGGCCGTTTTCGACCAGGACGGGTTCGGCCGCGCAAGCTGGATTAAAAGTCAGGCCGATCAGCAGGATCAATATTGGACAGGAAAATAATTGCATATCATGGCTCCCGGCGAGGGTGGAACAAAAAAACGCTTATTCCAGTATAAATGGGATGAACCATTTTCGGTTCCCCCGATTCTTTCGGAAACAACCGTTTCACATCCCCTTCGAAAGGGCAATCGTGAACAGTAATTTTCGTCCCCTGGCGAGCCGCCTGATGCGGCACTGGATTTTTTCCACGTCGCTGATGGTTCTTTCGGTCCTGGGTTTCCGCTCGGCCATCGCCGACTGGAACGACGTGCCCACCGGTTCCATGAAGCCGACCATCCTGATCGGCGACCGTATCTACGTGAACAAGCTGGCCTACGACCTGAAGGTTCCCTTCCTGGGCCACCGCCTGGTCACCTGGGGTGATCCCGCAAGGGGAGACGTGGTGATCTGCTGGTCGCCCGCGGACGGCGCCCGACTGGTCAAACGGGTGGTCGGCGTGCCGGGCGACGTCATCGAGATGAAGAGCGGCCGGCTGGTCATCAACGGCGAGGCCCTGGACTACCGGAGGGCCGACGGGGCGGACTTCGACCGGGCCCTGGGATCCGAAGCCGACCAATACCTGTTTTACACCGAGGACCTGGCCGGCCACAGCCACATCGTGGCGGCCATGCCGGGCCAACGCGCCGCCCGGAATTTCGGGCCGGTTGCCATCGGTCCGGATCAGTATTTCATGATGGGTGACAACCGGGACAACAGCGCCGATTCCCGCTACTTCGGTTTTGTGCCCCGGTCCGACGTGGTGGGCCGCGTGGAGGGGATCGCCTTCTCGCTGGACTACGAGGACCATTACAAGCCCCGCTGGTGGCGTTTTTTCACCCAGCTGATCTAGGGCTCCAAAACTATTTGCGGCGGAACATGTTCAGGTATTTGCCGCCCGCCACCGGCAGATGGATCTGCTCGTAGGCCTTTTGAAAGTCCTTGTTGGTGACGATGTCGACCTCACGGTTCAAGGGCGGGATCAACTTCGTGCGCGGCTGGTCGGTGATGTCCACGTTGCCGATCAGGATGTAGTCGGGACGGCGCTCCAGGACCAGGGCGCCGTCGTGTTTTTCGTGGCCGGCGTAACCGTGGGTGAACTCCATTTCCTTGTGTGCAATTTCCGGATCGACCAGACCATAGAAATCATAGGCCTTGAAACCGGTGCGCCAGGGGATGTAGCCCGCCGGACCCAGGGCGATGACCGAACCGCGGGGCAGTTGTTCGGCCATGGCGTCGCCGGCCAGGATCCATCCGCCCAGGTTGGCTTCGCTCATGTGGATGGATATCAGACGCCGTTCCTTGCCCCAGAAGGAAGCCGGCAGCAGGACCAGGCCCAGAACGACGGTGAAGACCACCGCGCCCTGCGGCCGTGACAACCAGCCGGCCTCGGCCGCGAGAGCGACCGTGCCAATGATCATGATCGGCAGGATGGGAACGAAGAACCGGAACATGCCCAGCATGTCGCCGCCGATGACGGTGGCGTAGACAATCCAGAAGATGACCAGGCCCGCGCCGTAAAGCGTGTCCCGGGGTTTCAGGGTGGCGAAGCCGCCGCCCATGCCCGCGGCGCCGCCGATCACCGCCAGGGAAAGGACGTAGTTCAGCAGGAAGGAAAGGGTGTAGGGCAGGCCGGTCTTGATCTGTCCCGCCAGATCGCCCGTTTTGGCGTAATAGGTATTGGGCAGCCACCAGCCGTAGACGTCGTGCCGCCAGATGAAAAACACGGCCATACCCAGGATCAGGACCAGCAGTCCCAGCCAACGGCGTACGTTGTGGAAAAGGGTGCCGGAGCCTCCCGGGGCCATGGCCCAGATGGTGAAGATCATCGCCAAAGCCGGGCCCTCGGGTCTGGTGAGCACCAGCAGCACGCCCACGATGCCGGCGCCGAGTGGATTGCGATTCAGGGCCAGACGCCAGGCCAGAACCACCCACAGGGTGAACAACGGGGTTTCCAGGCCGGCCAACATCCAGCAGGCGCCCGCGCCGACGGCGGCCAGGAGCAGCTGGGCGACCCGGCCGGGAGCCGTGCTCATCTCCGTGGCCCGCGGCGCCAGTATTTTTACGATACCCGGGGCCAAAACCATGACGCCGGCCATGGCGCAAGTCCCCATGATCCTGGCCCAGAGCAACGGGTCCAGGCCGACCTTCATGCCGAACGAACTCAACAGGACCCACAACAGATTGCTGTAACCCTCGACCTGTTCCCCGCGATTGAAAACCAGCCCGTGTCCATCCAGCATGTTCTGGGCAAACCGGAACGAGATGAAGGCGTCGTCGATGACGAAGCGGAAGGACCACCCGTGCCCCACCAGCAGGGCCAGGGCGATCACGAACCACAGGAATCCGGATCCGCGGCCGCCTATCCTGCCGCCCGAGCCCATCATGACGGTGCTCCCGGTTTGCCGGTCGAAATTTCGATATCCACACCGCGCCGCCGCAGTTCCTCGACCATCCGCTCTCCCGGGACCACCAGTTCCTGGCAGCGGGCGCCGGGGGCGTCGATTTCACCCGAGGCCAGCATTGCCGCGATGATGGCGGCGGGATACCCGGTCATGCGCATCATGGCGGAGATGTCGTTGACGCGGTCATGACGGTCGATGATGCGGACGGTTTTGCGCACCGCCTCTTCAGCGGTCGTCCAGCCTTCGGCTTCGGCCAACAGCAGGACGACATCCTCGCCGGGCAGGTCCAGCTTTTCATTCATCAGCCGGGCCAGCATTTCCCGGGGGGACACCTTGCCCCCGTCGAATTCCAGGGGCGCGCCGGCGCAGAGGCCGAGTTCGGCCAGGAGGCGGAACTGGGCGCAATGACCCTTGTAGCGAATGGTCTTGTAGTCGAGGTTGGGCACCCGGCCGTCCAGGGTCCGGGGCAGGGTGGAGGTGCCGCCGCTGGTCTGGAAGGCTTCCAGTTCGCCGAAGGGGGCGGGGAAGGTCAGGGTTTCCAACTCGCTGAGAGCCGGGACGGTCTTGAGCTTTCCGTCCCGGATGACGACCGCCGGCTCTATGTACTCGTTGATCAGTCCCTGCACCGAAAACACGACCTTGTAGTTCATGGGTGGCACAGGGTCGGCGGGCAGGCCGCCGACGCGGAGCTTGAGACTTTCGGCCCGTTCCAGACCATCCACCAGCCAGTAGCCCAGGATACCGGCCAGGCCGGGAGCCAAGCCGCAATCGGGGATGATGGTGACGCCCTGGGCCGCAGCCTGGTCATTGAGATCGAACTCCTGGGCCACGATGTCGTTGTTGCCGCCCAGGTCGACAAAATGGGTCCGGCCCGCGACGGCCAGCGAGGCGAGCTGGGCGTTGAACCAGTAATTCACCGCGCTGATGGCCACGTCGGCGGCCTCCATCAGCGGGGGCAGGGCCGAGTCATCACGGACATCGGCGCACACCGTGGCCAGCCGGTCGTCCCGCAGGCGGTCTTCCAGGGCGGCCAGATTGGCCTGGTCGGCATCGACCACGGTCAGCTTTTTCGTGTCCGGGGCGTGACGCAGCAGGTCGAACGCGATGGCGGTTCCCTGCAGTCCGGCTCCCAGCAACAGGTAGTTCAAGTCCATCTCCGTCAGGTAGGGGGGTGGGAGTATCGCTTCACCCGAATCCATATTAAAACCCTGGGCCCCTCCGGTCACGCGGCAAACGAAAAAAAATCCGGCGGGCCGGCCCGCAGATCGAATCATCCCTTTGACCTCACTCCGTTGCAGAGCTACTATCCTGAAGTAAACCATGTTCCTTCCAATACCCAAGGAGTTCGCCATGCCAGCCAGGGCCGTCAAGGGGGCGTCCGCAGTTTCTTCCAGGAATGCCTCCGGAAAGATGGATGCCAGCGTTCTTCAGAAAGTTCTTCAAAAAAACCTTCTCGAGCTCATCCGCCGCACCTCGGTCGAATTGCCGGGCGATGTCGTCCGCGCGGTTCACAAGGGGATACGCCGGGAGAAGAAGGATTCCTCGGGCCGCTACGCCCTCGAGGTGATTCGCGAGAACATCATCATGGCCAAGGAAAAGTCCCAACCGCTGTGCCAGGACACCGGCGTGATCATCTGTTACGCCGATCTGCCCGACTGGTGCGATGAGGGGACGTTCCGCAAGGCCTACGAACGAGCCGTGGTCCAGGCCACCAAGGTGGGCTACCTGCGGCAGAATTCGGTGGACTCGATCACCGGCAAAAATTCGGGGACCAATCTCGGTCCGGGCAGCCCTTCGTTCCATTTCCATCCGGCCAAGGGAAAATCCCTGAAGGTGCGGATGATGCTCAAGGGGGGCGGCTGCGAGAATTCCAGCATCCAGTACAGCTTGCCCGACAACAGGATCGGCGCCGGCCGCGACCTAGAGGGTGTGCGGCGCTGCCTGCTGGACGCGCTGGTCCAGGCCCAGGGCAAGGGTTGCGGTCCGGGTATCCTGGGCGTGTGCATCGGCGGGGACCGGGGTTCGGGCTACATCGCCGCCAAGGAAACCCTGTTCCGCCTGCTGGACGACAAGAACGAGGACAAGGTCCTGGCCAAACTGGAAAACAGGATCATGAAAGAGGGCAACGGCCTGAACATCGGGCCCATGGGCTTCGGAGGCGAGACGACCCTGCTGGGCGTGAAGATCACCCACCGCAACCGGGTCCCCGCCTCGTTTTTCGTTTCGGTGGCCTACATGTGCTGGGCTTTCCGGCGCAACGGTTTCATGATGGGCCCGGGCGGCCGCATTTCCCGCTGGCTCTACGAATCTTGACGAATTGATTACGAAATTTTGGAGGCTGGATCATGTTGCTGGAAGCACCTTTCACCGAAAAGAAGATCCGCGCCCTGCGCGTCGGGGACCGGGTGGAGATCACCGGGCTGATCTA
>JBDLKA010000118.1:0-10329 GCA_039714075.1 Candidatus Krumholzibacteriota bacterium
ATGGGCGGAGTGGTTTTCGGAGTCATGATGGCCTTCATGGGGACCCTGTCCATGATCGGCAAAATGGTGGGCTTCCCCAACGCGGTGACTGGTTTCGTGGTGCATCTGACCATCAGCGCGGGTATCGGCGGATCATTCGGGGTGCTGCTGGGGCCGGCGGTGACCGGTCGGATCAGCGGGCTGGTCGCGGGTCTGGCCTACGGTTCGGTCTGGTGGTTTCTGGGTCCGCTGACCTTGATGCCCCTTTTCCTGGGCATGGGCTTCGGCGTGAACTGGAACGCCGCCGCGGCAGCCAACATGCTGCCCAGCCTGATGGGGCATGCCATTTTCGGGTTGGTCACGGGGCTGGCGTACAGCAAGGGTGACAATTGCTTCGTTTTGAAAGTGGGAAAATCGGACGATCAAAGCGCAGGGGATAAACCCAATCTGCGTTCCGTCAGCTGACCTTTGCCATGGGATTTCCCCCGGGGCGGGGGCCGCGACCTCTCTGCGGCTCTCGCCCGATTCTTGTTTTCCGAATTCATTGCAAGTTGTTGAAATTAAATGGAATAATCTCGATATTTATCTTGCTTATTTCGCCTTTTGTTCGTATATTGAGGTTTCCTCCCATGCATCATTTTCAAGGAGGAATTCCATGTCCACATTTTCCTATGTTCCCGACCAGCCCGCTACCAAAGTCCATTCCTCTTTGAAGCGCTCTTTGGCCGTCATGGATGACGCTAGGCAGTGCGCGGTGTTGTGGTTCGGCGAGATCATGCGGCGCCGATTGTTCCGCGACCTGGGCCACTCTTCCATCAACCAGTACGCCATCTGCGAGCTGGGTTTTTCCAAATCGCGGACCGACCAGTTCATTCGGTTGGCGAGGCAACTGGACAACCTTCCTGCGGTGCGCGAGGCGCTGGAAAATGGGGAGCTCGGGTATACCAAGGCTCGGGAAATTGCCGCGGTGGCCACGCCCGAAACCCAGGACGGCTGGCTCGAGGCCGCCAAAGGAACCCGGAAGGAATTGATTCATGAAGTGAAGAAGGCCAAACGGGCGGCCAGGGTTGATCCGGGTCAGGGTTCGCTGTTGCCTGCCTCGCCGCCGGTGGTGGCGCCGCGAGAACTGCCGGTTCGCTTCCAGATGGATCTTTCTCCCGAGCAGGAGGCCCGCCGGGCGGCTATGGTCGAACGGTTGCACAAGCTGGGCGGGGTGCCAAACGATCGGGCCGAGTTGATGCTGGAAGCATTGGCGGCACTGTTGGAAACAAAGGAGTTACAGGGCCAAAAGTGTCCCCGGGGACACCTCGGGGGCCGGCCTCCAGTGCAGATCCACGTCCACGAAAGCAAAGAAACAGGCCGCATGACTGTGCCGACCGACGCGGGCGAGCGTGAGTTGAGTCAAGCAGAGTCAGAACGGATGCGCTGCGACGCCGCTGTTTGCGAACACGGCGGTCGCAACACGACCACAATTCCTCCAAGAGTGCGGCGGGAGGTCCTGGCCAGGGACAAACACCGCTGCCGGGCTCCGGGCTGTGGACGAACGCGGTTCCTGGAAGTGCACCACATCCAGCCACGCCGCAAAGGGGGCGGAAACCAAGCGGAAAACCTGGTGACCCTTTGTGCCTCCTGCCATCGGTTGTGGCACGAGCGTGGCGGTGGAGTGACTGGCGAAGCGCAGACCATGAAATCGTCAGAGGTGCTGCTGTCATCGGAATGAGTTTTTCAACAACCTCCAGGACACGAAACTTGCGCCCAACCGGGTCCAAGGATTATTCTCTTTCCTACGGTTTTTTCCGGATATTTCGCCCCCTTCCGGATGTTCACATCCACCTGGCCCGGGTACCCCCATCAAGGAGATCGACCATGGCAGGGAATTTCCCTTATTCCATTCGTAAAGTGCTTCTGACGGTCCTTACGACCGGTTTAATGCTGATTCCGATTCTGGCGGCGGGGCAGGCCCCGGTAATCTCCCACCAGGTCGATATTCTATTGGGGGTGGAAAACCACACCGTCCGGATCACCGACAACCTGGGGATTCCGGCAGGGCTCGAAACCCTGCGCCTGGGTGCGGGAATGACCATTGACAGTATCGAAGGTCCGGCCGGCAGCATCCCGACCGACCAGGCCGTCGCGGCGGCCGAGGACGAAGACGGACCTTTTCAGGCCCTCGATCTCAAATCCCTGGGTCTTGCCGAAACGGGGGGAACCCTGACCATCGTCTACGGGGGCACTTTTCATGAACCCGTCGACGAGGTTGTTTTTTCCCGCGAAAACGTGGGCAACGAAATCACCGCCACCATCGGGGACGAGGGTATCTATCTGTCCTCCATGGCCGAATGGCTGCCGTGGGCGGAAAACACCCTGGCGACCTTCGACCTGAGCATCGACACCCCCGCCGGATTCGAAACCGTGACGCAGGGCCAGCGCACCGAACACACCGAAAGCGACGGCCGGCTGAACACCCGTTGGGTTGCAGCCAATCCCAGCGACGGGGTAAACCTGATCGCCAACCGCTATTTCGTGCACGAAGAGCCGGTGCGTGAAGGCGTAGTCAGCTACACCTTCTTCCTGGAGGATGACGCCCGGTTGCGCGCCACCTACATGGAGCGCACCAAGGCCTATATCGCCATGTACGAAGAGATGATCGGTCCGTATCCCTACACCAAGTTCGCCACGGTCGAGAACTGGTTTCCCACCGGCTACGGGATGCCATCCTACACCCTGCTGGGCGGCCAGGTGCTGCGTCTGCCCTTCATCCCCTACACCAGTTTCGGCCACGAGATCGCCCACAACTGGTGGGGCAATTCGGTGTACGTGGACGTGGAGCAGGGCAACTGGTGCGAGGGTTTGACCGTCTATTGCGCCGATTACCACTACAAGGAACTCGAAGGTGAAGAAGGGGCCCGGGAATACCGCCGGACCCTGCTCAAGAACTACGAGGCCTATGTGAAGGATCCCTCGTCCGACTTTCCCCTCAGCGAGTTTCTGAGCCGGCACAGCGGCGCCACCCGGGCCGTGGGCTACGGCAAGAGCATGATGGTTTTCCACATGGTGGACCGGGTGATCGGGCGGGAGAACTTCCTGACCGGGCTGCGGCAGGTGGCCGCGGATCATAACTACACCAAGGCCGACTGGACCGATTTCATGAACGCCTTCGCCAAGGCGGGCGACCTTGACCTGACGCGGTTCCAGGAGCAGTGGCTGACCTGGACGGGGGCGCCCAAACTGGATCTCGGCCAGGTGGATTTCCAGGACGACAAGGTGGTATTCACCCTCGACCAGGGTGAAACCGAATATCACCTGGATGTCCCGGTCGTGGTCACGACCAAGGAAGGTGCCGAGGAACGCGTGGTGATCCTGGACGGTCCCAGTGCCGAATTCGAAATCGAGGCCGCCGGGATTACCGGACTGGCGGTGGATCCCGATTGCCACCTGTTCCGGCATCTGCATCCCGAGGAGATCGAACCCACCATCAGTCAGATTCTCGGGGAGGAAAACCCGGGGTTCGTAACCGATGGCGCCGCTCCGGATATGGTCGCGGCGGCCAGGAATTTCGCCGCCGGGTTTGCGGAAAAGGACGACTATCCTTTCAGTGAGGACGGGTCCGCGCCCGCGGACTGCGGCGCCACCGTGGTGATCAATCCCGGAAGCGCGCTTTTGAAGACGTACCTTCCCCAGGAGCTGGTCGTTTCCGGCAGCACCGCGTTCCTGGAGGGCAAGCGCTACAGCCTGAAGGAAAACGACCTGGTCTTTGCGGCCCAGGATCCGGACGACCCCTCGCTGACCCATCTGGTCATCCTGTGCGACTCCACGCACCGTCTGGAAGCGATGGCCCGCCGGGTGGTCCACTACGGGAAATATTCCTGGTTGATGATGCCGGTCGGCCAGGGACGGCCCCTGCGGGGCAATTGGAAGGGTGGGGTCTCGCCGCTGACGGCGGCCCGATGACCCGATTTTGAGGCGGAATGAAGGGACGATGTGTTACAATGTCCCCAGGTAAAGGCCACACGGACGCGCAAAGGGATATCTCGGGAAACCATGAGGACGACTGACAGGAAATGGCAGATCGGTACGCCGGCCAATGGGGCCGTCCTGTTGGCCGTGCTGCTTGTGGCCGCCGTCCTGGTCGTGGCCGCCGGTTGCGGCGACGACGATCCCGGCCGTCCACCCGTCCCCGATCCCGAATGGCGCCAGGTTCTCGCTCCCGAATACACGCACCGGGCGGTGTGGGGCGCTTCTCCCTCCCATTTTTTCGTGGCCAGTGAAAAAGGTACCGTCAGCCGCTACCGGGACGGCACCTGGACCAGCTGGCAATTCCGGTATTTCGAAAACATGCGCGGTGTCTGGGGCGCGGGGCCGGACCAGGTTATGGCCGTGGGGGAAAACGGCAATTGCTACCGTTACGACGGCACCGACTGGGAACCCGTGTACACCGGCACCAGCGAGGACCTGCTGGGCGTGTGGGGGACGGGCTGGGACAACATCTACGCCGTTGGTGACGGCGGCACCCTGATCCACTTCGACGGCACCGGGTGGACCGGCATCGACAGCGGGGTCACCTCCCTTTTGTACAGTGTCTGGGGATCGGGTTCCGAGGATGTCTTTGCCGTGGGCCGGGACGGCACCATCATCCATTTCGACGGTGCCGGCTGGTCGACCATGGCCAGCGGCACGACCCAGGCCCTGGACTGCGTGTGGGGGTTGACGGGTGACGATGTCTACGCCGTCGGCGCCCTCGGCACGATCCTTCATTTCGACGGTCTGGCCTGGACCGCGGAGGAAAGCGGAATCTCGGACCGCCTGTGGTCGGTGCGCGGACTGCCCGGCGAGGATCCGGTCGCCCTGGGGGCCCGGGGGGTATACCTGACCCGCCGCGGCGGCTCCTGGGAGTACGAGCAGCTGGCGCAGGGCCAGGATCTGTACGGCATTTGGGACAACGGGGACAGCGCCCTGCTGATCGTGGGGTACAACGGGCTGGTCATGAGCATGACGCCCAATACCCGGCAGGTCCTGAACCAGGGACGCACCCACTGGCTGACGGGGGTCTGGGCGGCCGATTGCCGCCACGCCTACGCGGTGGGCAAGCGGGGCGCGATTCTCCAGACGTCGGGCGAAGGCTGGGTGGACATCGCCCCTCACCTGGAAGACGTGAATTATTCCGCCATCTGGGGCGTCGGCCCGGACGATTTTTTCGCCACGGGCAACAAGGGCGTCATCGTTCGCTACCAGACGGGCGCCTGGACAATCTGGCGGCTGAATTCCCTGCTGAACCTCGAGGGTATCTGGGGGGCGGCCCCGGACGACATTTTCGCCGTGGGAGCCGGCGGCGCCATAGTCCACTTCGACGGGGTCAGCTGGGAGATCATGGAAAGCGGGACGACGCGCAGCCTGTCGGCCGTTCATGGTCGCGGGTCGGGGGACGTCTACGCCGTGGGCCTGGGCGGCACCATCCTCCACTTTAACGGCATTATCTGGAGTCCACTTGACAGCGGGGTGCAGACCGCACTGAATGGTGTCTGGAGTCGGCCGGGTGCCGAGACCGTCGTCGTCGGCGACGGAGGCCTGGTGCTGCACAGCGGAACAGGCGATTCCGGAAGCGTCAGCTGGGTGGCGCCGGATACCCGCCTGACCAGTTTTTCCCTCGCGGGGGTGGCCGGGAACCCCGAGGGCGAGGTTTTTGCAGTGGGATACAACGGGGTCGTCCTGCACTTCGACGGCCTGGCCTGGGACATCATGCCCACCGGCCATTTCGATCCCCTCAACGCGATCCACGTCGGTCCCTGCGGCGACATCTACGCCGCCGGTTTCTGGGGACTGATTTTGAACTACGGCAACTGACAACCCTTTCCAATCCTTGAGGAGTGACCATGGGGAAACTTGATAAGCTTCAGCCTGCCGCCGTCTGGAACATCTTCGAAAAAATGAGTGACATCCCGCGGGGATCCGGCAACGAAACCGGCGTCCAGAACATGTTCAAGGCCTGGGCCGATGAGCGGAATCTGGCCTGGAAAGAGGATGCGGTGGGTAACCTGCTGGTGTCCATTCCCGCCACCAAGGGGCTGGAAAAGGCCGCTCCGGTGCTGATCCAGGGCCATGTGGACATGGTGTGCGAGAAAAACGCGGCCACGAAACACGATTTCGAGAAGGATCCCCTCAAACTCAAGGTCAACGGCGACTGGGTGTCCGCCGAAGGAACGACCCTGGGGGCGGACAACGGCATCGGGGTGGCCATGGGGCTGGCCCTGGCGGACGACAAGGCGGTCGCCCACGGACCCGTCGAGGTGCTGCTGACCGTGGACGAGGAAAGGGGCCTGACGGGGGCCGCCGGCGTCCAGGCCGGGTTCTTCACCTCGAACAAGATGATCAATCTGGACTCCGAGCAGGACGACGCGATTTTCATCGGCTGCGCCGGTGGCCGCGATACCCAGTTCACCCTGAAGAACAAATCGGCGCGCGCGCCCAAGGACAGCGCCGGGCGCAAGGTGACCATCAGCGGGCTCAAGGGTGGGCACTCGGGCCTGGATATCCACAAGCACCGGGGCAACGCCATCAAGATCCTCACGCGCGCCCTGCAGGCCGCGGCCGAGGTCATGGATGTCCGGCTGGTGGAGATCAACGGCGGCAGCATGCGCAACGCAATTCCCCGCGAGGCCGAGGCCAAGGTGGTCATCGACCGGAAGCTGGGCCGCAAGTTCAAGCAGACCATTGACGCCTGCCTGAAAAAGGTCCAGGCCGAAGAATTGGCCGGAACCGACGACGGTTTCACCTGGAAGAGCGCCGCCGTCCAGGCGCCGCGCTGTTTCAGCCTGACCAGTTCGAAAACGACCTTTTCGCTGTTGTCGGCCATTCCCAACGGCGTGACGGGCATGAGCATGGACATCGACGGGCTGGTGGAATCGAGCACCAACCTGGGCGTTGTGAAAACCAGGGGCTCCAAGGTGGAGATGGTCTGCTGCAGCCGCAGTTCGGTCATGTCGGTGCTCGAGGAACTTGTCGTCCAGCACCGGACCATCGGTGAACTGGCCGGCGCCGAAGTGGTGCAGCCCGAGGGTTATCCCGGCTGGCAGCCCAACCTGAAATCTCCCATCCTCGCCGTGACCCGGGCCAAGTACAAGCAGGCCTTCGGCAACGATGCCGAGCTGCTGGCCATCCACGCGGGACTGGAGTGCGGTCTGCTGACGGAGAAGTATCCCACGCTGGATATCGTCTCGTTCGGCCCCAACATCAAGGGCGCCCATTCGCCCGACGAGCGGGTCCAGGTCAGTTCGGTGCAGAAAATCTGGAAGCTTTTCGCGGCGACCGTCAAAGAGGTGGCCCGGGGCTGATAATTCATAATCCAGAATATTTTAAGAAGTTAGCGGGCGGCCATCACGGGATGGCCGCCCGTTTGTTTTGTGGCGAAAGTTTTCCCCCAGTTATCCACAGGTGTCCCCGGTGTGTCATCCGTCTTATGAAGGACATGAAACTTCCCGTAAAGTGTTGCCGCGTTTGCCGCTGGAAAAACATTACAAAAACTAAAAAAATATCACGGGAGGTGTTGATCCCCGGTTATCCACCACGATTCGCCGGTCCGGAAAAAAATTGAAAACCCATGATTTTTTTGCTGATACGGATCGATCTGCGGTTGCCACCGGGCTTGATCTGCACCATCATTCCGGGATGGGGAATACTCCCAAACTCGGGTTATCGGGGAATAATTCGAGTCAATTCAACAGGATCGGCGCGTAAAAAAGGTGGGAAGGCATGTCGGGAACCGGTGAAGCCGGAAAAAAAGGACCGCGGGTCAGGTCCGATTGCTGGATCGGAATCCAATTGGCGGATTCCGGAGGCGTCTCGATTGACCTGAAAAGCAAGGTTGCCGGCATGTTCGGCGACCGGATCCAGGCTCTGGTCGAAGACGGGTGCCGGGCCCTGGGGGTTCAGAACGCCCGGGTCACCGTGGAAGATCAGGGGGCCCTGCCCTTTACCCTGGCCGCCCGCCTGGAAACCGCCGTCCGCCGGTCCGGGGCCGATTGTCCCGGGGAATTCCTGTTGCCCCTGAACGAAAAGTTCGCCACCGCCGGCACCCACGATCGTTTGCGCCGTAGCCGGCTGTACCTGCCCGGTAACGAACCCAAATTTTATGTCAACGCCGGTTTGCATGAGCCCGACGGCGTGATCCTGGATCTCGAGGATTCCGTGGCGCCCGCCGAGAAGGACGCAGCCCGCGCCCTGGTGCGTAACGCCCTGCGCGCGGTGGATTTCCACGGGGCCGAGCGCATGGTGCGGATCAACCAGGGGGAGCAGGGCCTGGAGGATCTGGAGTGGGTGGTACCCCACAACGTGAACCTGGTGCTTATTCCCAAGATCGAGGATCCCCAGCAGGTGGTTGAAGTCGACCGTCGCATTGCGGCCATCAAACAGAAACACGGGATGACCGAACCGGTGTTCCTGATGCCCATCATCGAATCGGCCCTGGGCGCCTGGCGCGCCTACGAGATCGCTGCGGCCTGCGCCGACGTGGTCGGTCTGGCCGTCGGTCTGGAGGATTACACCGCCGACATCGGCGCCCAGCGCACCCTTGCCGGGACGGAATCGTTCTGGGCCCGCGCCCAGGTTCTGAACGGCGCCCGGGCCGCCGGCGTGCAACCCATCGATACGGTGTTCAGCGACGTCACCGACATGGAGGGACTGGCCGAGTCGGTGCGCGAGGCCAAGGGCCTGGGCTTCGTGGGCAAGGGTTGCATCCATCCGCGGCAGATCGCCGTGGTGCACGATGCTTTCGCCCCGGACGAAGGGGAGATCGACCGCGCGAAGAAAATCGTCCTGGCCTTCGAGGACGCCGAGGCCCGCGGGCTGGGCGTGGTCAGCCTGGGCAGCAAGATGATCGACGCTCCCGTGGTCAAACGCGCGGTGGCGACCGTGGACACCGCCATTCGGGTCGGCCGCCTGGATGCCGAATGGCGTGAGGAGAAGCCTCCGGTATGAGTGAAAGAGTTGAACAGGCGGTGACCATGTTCGTTGACGGTTACAGCTGCGCCCAGTCGTTGCTGGCCGTCTACGGCCCGGACCTGGGCGTCGAGCGCGAAGCCGCCCTGCGGCTGGCCGCCCCCCTGGGCGGAGGTCTGGCCCGCACCGACGGGCCCTGCGGCGCCGCCACCGGCGCCCTGCTGGTGCTGGGACTGAAGCACGGTCACACCCTGCCCGACGACGAGGCGGGGTCCGAACGCATCCGCAACCTGTCGCAGGAGTTCCTGCGTCGCTATGACGAGATCAAAGGCAGCACGATGTGCACCGATATCCTGGGCCACAACCTCTCGTTGCCCGGAATCGCGGAAAAGGTCAAAGAGGGGCAGCTGGCCCAGGATGTCTGCCCCGAAGCGGTCCGCACGGCCGCCCAACTGCTCGAGGAATTTCTCGACCTAGGACTCTGAAAGAGGAGACCCCGGCAATGACGAAGCTGGTTGAAAACGCGGCGGGACGCCTGGTCCCGGTGGAGATCAACGGTCAGGCGGCCACCCCGTACATGGGCGTGGGCAAGTACGTACCCACGGGGCGCAAGGCCGCGCCGCCGATTCGCTCGTGCACGGACTATCCGCCCGACGGGGACAAGACGGTCCAGGACATCAGGACCGCCCTGGAGAACGCGGGCCTGAAAGACGGCATGACCATCTCCACGCACCACCACCTGCGCAACGGCGACCGCGTGGCCAACGCCGTGTTCGCCGCGGCGGCCGAGATGGGCGTCAAGGATCTGCGCTGGTTCCCCTCGGCCAGTTTTCCGGTGCACGAGCCCCAGGTTCAGCACATGGAAAGCGGCCTCATCCACCATATCGAAGGGTCGATGAACGGCCCGCTGGGCGACTATTGCACCCGCGGAAAAATGAAGGGCATGGCCGTGCTGCGCAGCCACGGCGGCCGCTATCAGGCGGTGCAGGACGGCGATGTGCATATCGATATCGCCGTGATCGCGGCGCCGACGGCCGATCCCTTCGGCAACGCGACGGGCGACCGCGGGCCCACCGCCTGCGGCCTGCTGGGGTTCGCCCTGGCGGACAGCGAATACGCCGACCACGTGATCGCCGTCACCGACAACCTGGTGCCGTTTCCCTGCATCCCCTGGCAGATCCAGGGCAACAACGTGGACCAGGTCGTGGTCATGGATTCCATCGGCGACGCCAGCAAAATCGTCTCCGGCACCACGCAGATCACCAAGTCGCCCGACCGCCTGCTGATCGCCGAACTGACGGCCCGTTTCTGCGACGAGGCCGGCATCGTGCAGGACGGTTTCAGCTTCCAGGCCGGCGCGGGGGGGACGGCCCTGTCGTTCGCCCTGTTCCTGCGCGACATGATGCGTGAACGCAACAT
>JBDLKA010000119.1:0-10206 GCA_039714075.1 Candidatus Krumholzibacteriota bacterium
CAGGACATCCCGCGGCCCGCCCATGGCCTGGACCTGGCGCGCGAAAATGTGGTCGAAACCGTAGTCGTTTCCCACCGCGGTCAGGGTCGAAGTGTTGGTTGTCAGGGCCAGGGCCGGATAGCCGGGCCGTTCGGCCAGGAATCGGCCCACGAGTTCGGCGACGATGTGCTGGCTGTCCGCGGCGCTGCCGCCGTTGCCGCACACCAGCAGTTTGCCGCCCTGCTGCCAGGCGGAGTGCACGTCAGCGGCCAGGGCGGTGACCGCCTCGAGGTGGGTACTGTCCAGGCGGCCGAGCGCGGCCACCAGATCATCCACCGCCTGCCGGAACAGGACAGCGGCGTCCTGGTTGGAAGAAGAATCCCGGGAGGAAGACATGGGCTGTCGGGTCCTTTCAGCCTGGCCAAAACATGCAGGTCAGGGAAAAACAGCCTGACCCGAATCCAGAAAACGCAGATAAGCGGCCACGGCGGTTTCCCACGGCGGCCGGTCGGGGCAGCCGATTTTCTCCAAATGACTGCTGTGAAGGATCGAACACTCCGGTCGCGCGGCGGCGCGGGGGTATTCGCTGCTCGGGCACGGCTTGATCCGCTCCGGATCGGTCCCGCACACCCGCGCGATTTCCCGGGCCAGCCCGAACCAGGTGGTCTGGCCCGCATTCGTTCCGTGGAAGATACCACGGAAGCGCCCGGAAACAAGGAAACCGATTATATCCGCCAGATCTTCGGCCGAAGTCGGACTGCCGCGCTGGTCATCCACCACGCGCAAGGTGTCCTGCGCGGCCAGAAGCCCCTTGATCGTCTTGACGAAGTTGGTCCGGCCGTCGCCGAACAGCCAACTGGTCCGGACGATCTGCCAGGGCGCGGTCATGGCCGCGACATGTTCCTCGGCCCGGGCCTTGGTCAGTCCATAGTGGTTGATCGGATTGCGCCGGTCTTCTTCGGCGAAGCCGTCGCCTTTGCCGTCGAAAACGTAGTCGGTGCTGATAAAACAAAGACCGGCACCGCTGGTGTCGCACTCGCCGGCCAGGTTTGCGGTGGCCCCGGCATTGGCGGCCATGGCCTCGTCACGGGATGTTTCCGCACCGTCGACATCCGTCCAGGCGGCGCAATGCACCACCCACTGCGGCTCTGTTCGCGAAAAGATATCCCGGACAGCCACGGGATCGGTCAGGTCGCCGTCGGCCAGATCCACCCCCACCAGGACGTGATCTCCGCCCAGACGACGCATCACGGTACGTCCCAACATACCTTCATAACCGGTGACCAGAATTTTCATGGAAATATGCGACCCGCCTTTGGAACATCCCTCAGTCGTGACAATCCCGGGGTTTCATCTCCCGCGCGGCCCGGTTTGCCGTTCCGGCGTCAAAGCCGCGGCTTTGCAGAAACCGCACCACCTTGGCCAATGATTTCAATTCGCCGGGGTCCTTGATCCGCTTCCAGCGGGAGGCGGCGGCCCGGGCAGCCAGTTCGGCTTCAGTGTCCGTGTCCAGGACTTCACCCACCACCGCGACCGCCACCGCCGAGGGCACCCTTTTCCCCCGCAGTTTGTCTATCAGATAACGGCGGCCCACCGGCCGGCCGGCCAAACAATCCCGGCAATAGGCTTCGGCGTACCTTCGGTCCGAATATAGACCGTGCGCGGCCATTTGTTCCAGGACTGCATCGATCGCCGCCACACTGTAACCTTTTTCCAGGGCCTTGTCCCGGATTCCGGCCACCGGATGCAAACGCCGGTCCAGCAGGCGGAAGATCATCCGGGCGACTTTTTTTCGTTCGGCGGCCAACCGGATTTCCGCCAGCAGTTCCCCGGAGACCATCTCACCGATTTCCGGCAAACCCGCCGGAACGGATTCGGCCGCCAGTTCCAGGTCGCTGCCGTCATCCAGGATCAGGTTCACGGAATTGTCCTGGTGGCGAACGTCAAGAAGCCGGGCCTCCTGTGCAGGAAGGCCCGGCTGTTCATTTTGATCATCCTGCCGGCGCGACCTGAAGCCACGCCGGGGGAACCGGCTCCTCATATCCGGACCTCGAATTCCTGACCAATTGTTGAACTTCAGGGTCCGCCGGTTCCCGCCTTGGCGGACGCGGCTTTTTTGCCGTCCACGGTGCCGTTCAAGGTGGCGGCCGCGGGCTTTTCGGCGGCCGGCTTCCCGGCGGAATCTCCGGTGGAATCCGCTTGGGGCTCTTCCTCTACTTCACCGATCCCGTAGTGCTTGAAAACAAGATCCTTGATGGTCTCGTACAGGTCCTTGTTCTCCTTCAGGAAGATGCGCACGTTTTCCCGGCCCTGACCGAGGCGCTCCTCGCCGAAGCTGTACCAGGCGCCCGATTTCTGGATGACGTCGGCGGCCACGCCGAGATCGATCAGGTCGCCTTCCTTGCTGATGCCCTCGCCGTACAGGATATCGAACTCGGCCTTCTTGAACGGCGGGGCCACCTTGTTCTTGACCACCTTGACGCGCACCTGGTTGCCGACCACGTCCTCGCCCTGGGTGATGGCGCCGATGCGCCGGATGTCCAGCCGCACCGAACTGTAGAACTTCAGGGCGTTGCCGCCGGTGGTGGTTTCGGGGTTGCCGAACATCACGCCGATCTTCATGCGGATCTGGTTGGTGAACAGGACCATGGTGTTGGTCTTGGCGATGGTGCCGGTCAGCTTGCGCAGGGCCTGGGACATGAGCCGGGCCTGCAGGCCCACGTGATGGTCGCCCATCTCGCCCTCGATCTCGGCCCGGGGCACGAGGGCCGCCACCGAGTCCACCACCAGGATGTCCACCGCGCCGGAACGCACCAGCATCTCGGTGATTTCCAACGCCTGTTCCCCGGTGTCCGGCTGGCTGACCAGCAGGTTGTCGATGTCGACGCCCAGCTTGCGGGCATAGATGGGATCCATGGCGTGCTCGGCGTCGATGAAGGCCGCGGTCCCGCCGTTCTTCTGGCAGTTGGCGATGACCGACAGGGCCACGGTGGTCTTGCCGCTGCCCTCGGGACCGTAGATCTCGACGACCCGCCCCTTGGGCAACCCGCCGATTCCCAGCGCGATGTCCAGGGCCAGGCTTCCGGTGGAGATGGCGTCGAAGTTGTCGTAGATCTGGGAATCACCCAGCAACATGATCGAGCCCTTGCCGAACTGCTTTTCGATCTGGGCGCGGGTCAGTTCGAGGGCCTTTTCCCGGTCGTCGCCGCCACCGGATTTTCCCTGGGATTTCCCTGCGGTCTTGGTCTGAGTCTTGGTCTGAGTCTTGGCCTGCGCCTTGTTCTGCATCTTGTTCTGAGCCATTTTCTGAACCTTTCTGAACCTTTCGGAACCTTCCCGTCATCTCCCGGATGGCCAGCCCGCAACCTAAATCCCGGTTCCGTCCGGACATGTCATTCATTTGATTTGATGGTCAAGATAGCACGGAGCGTGATCCCGGCGCAACAGGTTTTTTCGCCTTATTTTCGCAGCGGATAAAAGGCCAATTCCCGGTACCGGGGTCCCTGGGGCCGAAGCTCGCTGGCCACCAGGCTGAATCCCTCCACGCGAACCGGGGGCAGATCCTTCAATTCCATTTCCTGCAACAACTTGGCTTCGACACTGGACAAGCGTTTCCTGATCCTGGCCAACGTCAGATGGCACCGGAAATCACGATTGTCCTGGGGCCCCTCCCGCCAGGTTTCATTGACGATTTTCCGCACCCGCAGCGCCAGTTCGCCCGCCTGACCGTCATCCTCCATATGCAGGAATAGAACCCGGGGAGATTTCAAATCCGGAAACCCCCCGATTCCGCCGGGCGAAAGGGTAAAAACCCTTTGGTCGCGGGCGGCCTCAAGAGCCGTTTCCAGGCTGCCAAGGCAGTTTTGGGGCCAATCACCCAGGAACTGCAGGGTCACGTGCCAGGCGGCGGGCCGGGTCCAGCGCAGGGCCAGGCCGCCACCGGGTCCGGAGCGCCAGTCGTCGAGCCCGGTGGTCAGGGCGGAGGTCAACTGTTCCCCGCAGGAGACGGCCAGAAACACCCTCATGACGGCCGGCACCAGGAATCGGACGGATCCCACGGCGACCCACCAGTGCCGGATTCCAGCACCCGCCGCAACGAATCCACCGCCGCGGCCACGGTCAGCAGGCGGTTGCGTTCGCGATCCGCGGGAAAACGATATTGGCGGGCAAAGACCGTCTCGGGCGTGGCAATGCCGATCCAGGTCGTGCCCACGGGCTTGTCCTTCGCGCCGCCCCCGGGTCCGGAAATCCCGCTGACGGCCACCGCGTAATCCGTCCCGATCCGCTGCCGGCATCCGGTCGCCATGGACTGCACCGTCTCCTGACTGACGGCCCCTTTTTCCCGCAACAGGTCCGCCGGCACTCCCAGCTGCCCGGTCTTCACCCGGTCGGCGTAGGCCAGGATGCCACCCCTGAAAAAACCCGACGAGCCGGGCTGGTCGGTCAGGGCCGCGCCGATCATGCCGGCGGTGCAGGATTCGGCGACCGCCAGGGTCGCCTTCATGTCGATCATCCTGCTCTGCACCACCTGGGGCAGGGTTTCCATACGGCGGCTGTAGACCAAGCGGCCGAGCGCCTCATCGATCTCCTGTCCGGCGGCCGCGAGATCCGCACGACCGGACGAATCCGACGGCGCGGCCAGGCGGACATCCACCCCCCAGTCCGTCAGCCACCAGGACCACTCCAACCGGGAATATTTCAATTTGATGTCGGAGCAGGCCCGCACCAGCGACAGTTCGGCCACTTGGGCTGTCCGCCACAAAAGATGGGGGCGCGGCCGGGGAAGAACACCCTGGTCGTCCAGCCACTTGACGGCGTCCGGCACCAGGCCCTGCATTTCCTGGGGTACGCCGGGCAGCAGCACGATCGTCCGGGCGCGCAAAGGTCCGATCAACCCCGGCGCCGACCCCACGGGGTTGGGCAGGGGCGTCATCCCCCGCGGAACCTGCGACTGGCGGACCGCGCCGGGAGAGGCCCGGATGCCCCGCTTCCGCCAGCGCTCCTGGAGCATCCGCTTCACCGCGGGGTCTTCCGTCAATTCCACACCGGCCCAGCGGGCCACCACATCCCGGGTCAGGTCATCGGGAGTGGACCCGAGCCCTCCGGTCACAAAAACCAGATCCCCGCTTCCGGTCCGGTCCAGGGCCGCGGCGATATCCTCTTCCCGGTCGGGAACGACCTGGACCAGCGACACCTGAACCGCATGGGCTCCCAGGGCCTGCTGGATGCGGAGGCTGTTCGTGTCCGCGGTCCGGCCTTCGAGGAGTTCGTCCCCGATGGCGATGATCCTGACCGCGGGCCCAGTGGCGTCCGGGGACATGATCACCACCCCAGCCGGGCCAAAAGAATCAGGGTGCCGTGCGTGGCCAGGCAGGACAGGACGCCCGCGCCGATATCGTCGGCCATGATCCCGAGACCGCCCCCACCCCCCAGCTTTTCCAGTTTGCGCACGCCGAAAGGCTTGAAGATGTCGAAGAACCGGAACCAGAAGAACCCCGCGATCCAACCGACGGGCCCGGCGATGCCCAGGTAGGTGACGGCCATTCCCGCCACCTCGTCGATCACGACCAGGGACGGATCTTCACCGTGGATCTTTTCCAGACGGCCGGCGACCGGAATGCCGACCGCCGTGACGATGACCAGGACCAGAAGGGTCACCCACAGGGGAATGGGGCCGAACAGGTTCCAGGCCAGCCACCACAGGACCATGAACAGGAAACTGCCAGCGGTGGCCGGGGCGATCGGGGCGTAACCGGATCCGAAAAAGGTTCCAATGGTGTACAGGAGCGGGCGGGGCATGGAATTCCTTTCGGGAATGATTATCTGAAACACAAACGTTGATGAGGGAAAAACCTAACTTGCGGGGCGATGGACGGCAACAGAAAGGGCGCGACTTTCGTCGCGCCCTTCGTCTGTCGCTGAAAATCGGCTGCTCGCCGCCGGGGTCAGGCGGTCTGCAGCTGGCGCAGCACCTGTTTGGCCACGCACTTCAGGGTGTCGAAAACGCCTTCGCCGTTGACGGCCACGGCCGCGAAGTTCTCGTAACCCTCGGGATTGAGTTCCTGGTTGAGTTCCTCGACGGGAATGGCGTCGGGCACGTCCCGCTTGTTCCACTGCATCACGAAGGGGATCTCGTCCAGGCTCAGGTTGTATTCCTTGAGATTCTCGTGCAGGTTGTACAGGGCCTCGATGTTGGCGTCGAAGCGCGCCTCGCTGCTGTCGGCCACGAAGACGATGCCGTCGACGCCGCGCAGGATCAGCTTGCGGCTGGCATTGTAGTACACCTGGCCGGGAACCGTGTACAGGTGGAAGCGGGTCTTGAACCCCTTCACCTCGCCCAGTTCCAGCGGCAGGAAGTCGAAAAACAGGGTTCGATCCATCTCGGTCGCCAACGTCACCAGCTTGCCCTTGGTCTCGGGCGCCAGCTTTTCGTAGACGTACTGGATGTTCGTTGTTTTCCCGCCGAGACCCGGGCCGTAGTAAACGACCTTGCAGTTGATCTCCCGGGACGAGTAGTTAATCAGCGACACGGTTCTACCCCTTTTGAACTGGCGATTGCGGGGACGGTCCCCCAACCTCAGTCAGCGAACAGACTGTCTATCTCTGCTTCCACTTGCTTCGTGAACGATTCATCGATGGCATCGTACTCCTCGTTGCGGTACTCCAGCTTCTCGTAGAGGGTCTCGATGATGCCGTCGAGTTCCTCCATCGCCCTTTTGACGCGCAGCCTGACCAGCCCCAGGGTGGTGCTCTTGTTGAACAGGACCACCAGGACGACGCCCTTGGCGATCTTGCCGAGGTACATGCTGTCCTGGGCCCCCTGGTGGAACAGGGTGCTGAAATCCTTTTCACCGATCAATTTGGCAAGCTGGTAGTTGGCCTCGAAATCGGCCGCGCACAGGGAGGCGAAACTTGTCAGATCGAATTCGACGTCGGGGCCGCACTGGCTGATCAACTGACCGGTCCGGTCGATCAACATGACAAAACCCGAACGACTGCTCTTGAGCAGGTCTTCCAGGACATTGTTGATGGCCCAGTAGTCTTCTTCGAAGATGGCCCATTCGGCTCTGACCATGAAACGATCTCCTGCCGGCCAAGCCGGCGTTGGACGCTGTGCAAACGAAGTACTATCTCCACCAAGGTATCGTCACCGGGGGAAGCCACTTAACCGAGAATTTCAACAAATTGCCGGGATTCGGCCACTGCCGGGCAGATTGGGGCCTGAAACGGGCTCAGAAGGCCCGGCGGAACTGGAAAGCCCGCTGGAGGGTCACCTCGTCGATGTAGGCCAGGGCGCCGCCGACGGGAATCCCCGTGGCCAGCCGCGTCAGTTGGAGATCCCGGCCCGCAAACAGCCGCTGCAGGTACAGGGCGGTGGTTTCCCCCTCCACGCTGGCGTCCAGGGCGATGATCACCTCGGTCACGCCGTCCTGCTCCAGGCGGGCGGCCAGGCGGTCGAAGGGCAGGTCCTCGGCCCGGACACCGTCCAGGGGCGACAGCAGGCCGCCCATCACGAAATAGCGTCCGCGGAAAAAGCCGGCTTTTTCAAAGGGCAGGATATCGATGGGGCTGGCGACGATGCAGATCTGGCTCTTGTCCCGGCGTTCGGACCGGCAGATGCGGCAGGGATCCGCTTCGGTGATGGCGCCGCAGGTCGAGCAATTGGTCACCTGGCTGCGGGCCTCGGTCACCGCGGCGACGAGTTCCTCGGCCGGACCGGCCCCGTCTTCACGACCGACCAGATGCAGGGCCAGCCGCGTGGCGGACTTGCGCCCCAGACCGGGCAGCCTGCTGAGGCTCTTGACCAGACGTTCGAGGGCCGGGGACTGGAATTCCCCGCCGTCTCCGTTTCCCAAACCATTCGCGCGGTCCGGTTTCACCGTCAACCCATACCGGGAAGATTCATGCCCGGCAGGTTCATGCCGCCGGCCACGGAGCCCATTTCCTTTTCCACCATGGCGTCGACGTTCTTGGCGCCTTCGTTGACCGCCGCGACGATCAGGTCCTGCAGGAACTCGATATCATCCGGGTCCAGGGATTCCGGAGCGATCTCGATGCTCTTGAGGCGATGCTTGCCGTTCATGACGACCTTGATCTGCCCGCCGCCGACCTCGGCGCTGACTTCCTTGGTCTCGAGTTCGGACTGGGCCTGGGCCATTTTGGCCTGCATCTGCTGGGCCTGCTTCATCAACTTGTTGATGTCCATGTTTCCTCCCGGAATGTTGTCTCACTTGTCGGTGGGGTCCCAACGTTCACGTTCGCTGTCGGGCAGGGGTTGGCCGCCCATCATGTCCACCAGATCGCCGAGGGACTTGTCCTGCTTGCAGGCCTTGTCCAGTTCTTCCCGGTGGGTGGGGGCCACTTCCTGCCGGATTTCCTCTTTCACGTCATCGACCTGGCCCTGTTCCCCCATCACCAGTTCGACCCGCAACCGGCGTCCCCACAGGTTGTTGATCTGGTCCTCGATGGTCGCGCATTCGGCCGCGATGCTGGTGACCTGGAATTTCTTGTCCTCGGAGAAGCAGACCCGCAGGCACTTGCCCCCCTTCTCCAGGCTGGGCAGGCCGTTCATCAGGCAGGATCCCAGACGGGGATTCTGTTTCATCAGCAGGTCGATCAGGTCCGTCCAGCCGGGCACCGCCGCGTCGGCGGCCGTCATGTCCGGGGCCGCGGTCTGGCGGGCCGGACGGGCGGACGCTCCACGTGAGGATCCACGTGAAGATCCACGTGAGGATTCACGCGCGGGTCCCCGGGCGGATCCCTGTGCAGGCCGTTGGGCAGGCCTTTCGGCAGGTCTTTGGGCCGCCGCGGGTTTCGCATCCCGGGCCACGCCGCCGCCGGCAAGCCCCCCGGCCGCCGAGCCGGGACCGAGGGTCTCCAGCCGCCGCGCCAGATCGGCCAGCAGCACCCTGGATTCGAACCGGCAATATTCCACCAGCGAAGCCTCCAGAAGTATCCGGGGCTGCGTGCTGCGGTGGATGGTTTCGAAATGGCGGCTGGCGCGATCGATCAACGCCAGCAGGTCCTGCTCCTGGAAGTGCGCGGCCTGGCCGCCCAGGGACTGGACCTGGTCCTCGGGCAGATCCACCAGGGGCGCGAGTTCGGGATCGATCTTCAGCAGCATGAGATTGCGGAAATTGGTGACCACGCCCCGGGCGAAGGCGTCGAGGCTCTGCCCGCTGGCGGCGAGATCATCGACCAGCCGCAGGGCGCGCGCCGGGTCCCGGGCGACAATCGCCTCGTTCAATTCGATGAACAGTTCGGAGCGGACCAACCCGAAGGCGGCCACCACGGCCGCCTCGTCGATGACGTCGTCCGCCCCGGCGACCACCTGGTCCAGCAGGCTCTGGCCGTCCCGCATGCTGCCTTCTGCCAGGGACACCAGGAGCCGCAACCCCGTCGGCTCCATGGCCACTCCCTCGGAGGCGGCGATCTCGGTCAGGCGTCCGGCCAGCTCATCCCGGCTCAGCAGACGGAAATCGAACCGTTGGCACCGGCTCAGGATGGTCCGGGGAATCTTGTTGGGCTCGGTGGTGGCGAAGAAGAAAAAGACCCGGGCCGGGGGTTCCTCCAGGATCTTCAACAGGGCGTTGAAGGCCCCCTTGGACAACATGTGGACTTCGTCGATGATGAAGACCCGGCTGCTGCCCTCGCTGGGCGAGTACTGGGCCATTTCCCGCAGCTCGCGGATATTGTCCACGCCCGTATTGCTGGCCGCGTCTATTTCCAGGACATCCAGGTAATTCCCCCGGGCGATGGCCAGGCAGGTCTCGCATTCGCCGCAGGGATCGCCTTCGCGGTTGGCCAGGCAGTTGATGGCCTTGGCCAGCAGGCGGGCCACGGTGGTCTTGCCGCAACCGCGAGGCCCGGAAAACAGGTAGGCGTGGCTGAGCTTGTCCTTGCGCAGGGCGGCCCGCAGCGTGCCGGTCACGTGGGTCTGGCCCACCACCTGGGCAAAGGTCTCCGGACGGTATTTGCGGGCAAGGGCTTGGTAGGACATGCTGCTCCACTCAGAGTGTTGGGACCGCGCTCGGGGTGAAAGAGGAATCTACCATATGACGGGGCGGGACCCGACCATGTTTTTCGGGGATCCGGACGGCGGGCGCGCGGGACCGGGGAAAAAGAAAGGTGGGCCAGGCTGGCGGCGCACACGTCGAAGGGAACGTACCGCTGCTACTTTCCAGTCCTGACGGAGTTAGTGCTCCGGCGTCACGCCGGGCCTGACCC
>JBDLKA010000120.1:0-9996 GCA_039714075.1 Candidatus Krumholzibacteriota bacterium
ATACCCGCGTATGGGGCCCCGCTTCCAAATGGCCGTCCGCCACGACTTTCATCACTCGTCCCTTCACATCATAGATCGCCACCCGCGCCTGCTGCGGCGTCTCCAGTTCGAACCGGATCTCGGTCTGCGGATTGAACGGGTTGGGCACGTTGGGCAGCAGGCGGGAAACCGGACCCTTGGCCGGCAGATCGACGCTCGAAGGGTTCCTCCAGTTGATTCCCGCGACGATGGTGGTCCCGGTCGCCGGTTCCAGAGGCATAAGCTGGGCGGGATCGTGCCAGGGAGCCCACACCATCTGGTTGGGTAGCGAAGGGAACTGGACCGGTTCCAGAATGAGATTGACGATCGCGGGATAGGGATCGGTGACGCTGAGCTCGAAAGTGGCCAGCAGGATCGCGGATGAATGGGGCAGCGGGCTGCCGCCGATCCCGACCACGAACTCATGCACACCCGCGGCGGTGACCCCGCCGACGTTGATGGCCTGGCCTTCGAGATTCCACCCCAACCATTGGGCAATTCCGTCGATGTCGGCCGCCAGTTCCCAGGAGCCCACGCCGGTGGTTTCGGATGGATTGAGCATCACCAGATAACCAGGGACGATCTCGTTGGGTTGGGTGGTTTCCACGAAGGAGCGGGTGGAACCTGCGTCGAAAAAGATCCCCACCAGATTCGGGCCCGTTCCGATGGGGAGAGATGTCGCGCCGCCGACCACATGGATGTCCGAGCAGCTCAGATTTCCCAGATCGATGGTGCCGTCAACACGACCGGGTGCCTGGGGGGCGAACGTTACCTCGAAGTATCCGGTCTGACCGGAGACCAGATTGCGGCTAGGGCGGGGAGTAAAATCCGGTGAATCGCTGGTGGGATAGACGAGAAGGTCCTGTTGACCATGATTGGTAACGGAGAAGGTTCGGATCTCGGATTCCCCCATGGTTACCGGTCCGAAGACAAGGGTATCGGGGTGAATGGAGCACACGCCAACGTTGGTTTCCGTATTCCCGGTTACCAAAACAGGGTCAATCACCGGGCCCAGATTCAGGATCGCCTCAAAATGTCCTAATGTCGCGGAAGTGAATTCAACTTCCACGGTGTGGCTATCCTGGGGGAACAGGATGGTGGACACCGATCCCTGGGTGATGGTGAATCCCGTATGGGGCTCATTCAGACTGATGTCCAGTTCCAGACTCACGGGGCCGGTATTACGGATGAGGACGGTTTTGGTCTGAACATCACCAACCCAAAGCCAGCCGAAATCCAAGACCGAGGGTGAAACAGTCCACATGGGGGACATGGCCGGAACATTGACCCAGGCAACCTGGGGTTGGCCGCTCACTGTGACCATGGGGATTGAGGTGCCGGGATCGTCAGCAGGGACATAGGACATCTGTCCGGGAATGGAAGGTCTGTTGAAATCGGCCCGCAGGGAAAGGGCCACCTCGTTGGGATCCGTGACCAGGAACTGGAAGGAGGCAAAAAGAACGTCCCCCTGCGAAGGCAGGGGCGGGTCACTGATGCCGACCTTGAAGCAGGGTGAGCCGGCCGCGTTGAAGGCCTGGCCTTCCAGTGTCCAGGATAGGAACAGTCCAGGTCCATCCACTTCGGCGCAGCACTCCCAGCCCGAGATGCCAAGAGCAGTGGCGGGATGCTTCAGGACCAGATAGCCGGTCAATATCTCAGGAAATGTGCTGACATCCGTATTGGCAACGGTGTAGGCGTTGTCCCAATAGATGCCGAGGAACCCCTGGCCCCTGGCGGTCTGCGGTGCTCCAGTCAGCAGGAAAACGGTCACCATGGTCCCGCAAAGGATCATTTTCAGCAAGCGGGTCGCGTTCAGAGGCACGAGCGAACTAGCGAGATACATAAAAGCCCCTAAAATAAGGTTAGCCTAAAAAATAACTATACTTAATTTATAGGGTTTAGAAAATAGCCAGCATTAATAAAATTGATTACTATTAACTATTGAACAGGGTAAGATCAACTGCCACTTGACGTTCTGAATTTATTGCCTGGGGATTGACCTGTGAGGCCAGGCCATGGATTTCCACTCCTGAAACGGCTGCTTTCCGCAACAAATGTCCGTATTGAGGGTCAATGTCATCGGCGGGGCCTACTGAAACGGCGTCCTCCCGCTGGATGCAGAACACAAGGGCGGCCCGGTCCCCCGCCGACACCATTTCCTGGAGTTCCAGCAGATGTTTGCGCCCTCTTTCGGTAGGCGCGTCCGGAAACCGGGCGTGGCCGCCTTCCACCAGGGACACGTTCTTGACCTCGACCCAGACCCTTTTTTCGCCTGACTCCAGCAGGATGTCGATCCGCGAATTGCGGGACCCGTAACGGACTTCCGTCCGCAGTGACTCGAACCCGGCCAGGCCGGGAATCATGCCGGCGGTGATCGCCTCGGCCACCAACCGGTTGGCCAGGGCGGTGTTCACGCCCACCATCACCTGGATATCGCGTCCCTCCCCGTCAACCGCCGCCGCTTCCACGATTTCCAGCGACCATTTCAACTTCCGCTCCGGGTTGTTCGCCGGGCTCAGCCACACGCGAGCGCCCTCGGCCAGGCAGCCACTCATCCTGCCGGTATTGTTGGTGTGGGCGACCACCTTGGTGCCGTCGTCCAGCACCGCGTGGATGAAAAAGCGTTTTTCCCGGCGCAGGAACCGGCCGCTGACCAACCGAGCGGGGAATTCCAAGTGATCTCCTTCGTTGCCCGCCGGTGCGGGCTTGGTTATTGTTAACCTTCAATTGAGTCGGGGTTTCAATATCCCGCCCATGGTAAGGAATCTTCAACCCGGATTGAACCAAAATCAGGGGTGACTATGAAACTCGGTGACTGGACTTTCCGCGCTTTCCACGACGGCCGTTTCAAACTCGACGGCGGCTCCATGTTCGGGGTCGTTCCCAAGGTGATGTGGGAAAAGAAGCATCCGGCCGACGAATTCAACCGCATCGATCTTGACCTGCGCTGCCTGCTGGTCGAAAACGGGGACCGGCGCATCCTGGTAGACACGGGCATGGGGGACCGGTGGGCCGAGCGGCAGACGGACATGTTCGGCATCGACCGCCGCCCCAACCAGCTGGTGGCGGAACTGGCCGAGGCGGGAATCACCCGCGAGTCGATCACCGACGTGGTCCTGACCCACCTTCATTTCGACCATGCCGGCGGTGCCCTGCGCGAAGGTGGCGATGGTCTGGAACCCGTCTTTTCCGGGGCCCGTCACTGGGTGCAGGACCGCCACTGGGATTGGGCTTCCAACCCTTCGGAAAGGGACCGCGCCAGCTTCCGCGCCGATGATTTCGCCGCCCTGAAGGACAAGGGCGACCTGCAGCTGGTCGACGGTGCCAAGGAGATCATTCCCGGCGTCAAGGTCACGCCCATCAGCGGCCACACTCCCGGCCAGCAGGTGGTGGAGTTCCACACCGGCCAGGGCGTGGTGGCCTATGTCGGCGACCTGCTGCCGTTCCTCAGCCAGGTCCATGTTCCCTGGATCATGGGCTTCGACCTGAATCCCCTGCTGACGGTGACCGAGAAGAAACAGTTCCTCACCCGGGCGGTGGAGGACAGCTTCGTTCTGGTCTTCGAGCACGATCATCTCAACGAAGCGGCCACGGTTAAATTCGAGGACGGCAAGTTCAAACCCGACCTGGTCTTCACCCTGGACGATCCGCCCGTCATGGGAAAACAATGAAAAACGACGGACTCATTCCCGATCTGGACAAGGCGCCCCTGCCGGCGCGCAAGCCCAGCTGGCTGCGGATGAAACGGCAGGGCGGCGAGGACTACAACGAGGTCAAGCGCCTGCTGCGCTCTTCCGCCCTGAATACGGTCTGCGAAAGCGCCAGCTGTCCCAACATGGGGGAATGTTTCAACAGCCGGACCGCCACCTTCATGCTGATGGGGGATGTCTGCACCCGGCACTGCACGTTCTGCAACATCCCCGGCGGCACGGTGGCCTTCCTCGATCCGGATGAGCCCCTGCGCGTCGCCGAAGCGGTGCGCCACCTGGACCTGAAGTTTGCCGTGGTGACCTCCGTCAACCGGGACGACCTGCCGGACGGGGGCGCGGCCCACTTCGCCGCCACCATCGAGCAGATCCGCCGGCTGAATCCCGGTTGCGGGGTCGAGGTCCTGATCCCCGATTTCCTGGGCGATGACCAGGCCCTGGAAACGGTTCTGACCGCGGCTCCGGAGGTGCTGAACCACAATCTAGAAACCGTGCCCCGCCTGTATGCGGCCCTCCGGCCCCAGGCCGATTACCGGCGGTCCCTGCAGGTTTTGCGGCACAGCCGGCGATGGGCCGCTGCCAAGCAGGCCGATATCCGGGTCAAGACCGGCATCATGGTCGGCGTGGGGGAGACACGGGAAGAGATCGTGGAACTGATGAAGGAGGCCGCGGACTGCGGAACCCAGATCATGACCATCGGGCAGTATCTGCGGCCGTCGAAACGGCACCACCCGGTGCGGCGATATGTCGAGCCCGCCGAGTTCGACGAGTTGGCGGCCGCGGGCCGCGAACTGGGGATCGGCTGGGTGGAATCCGGACCGATGGTTCGCTCCAGTTACCACGCACGCGAGCAGTCCGATTCCTTCGGCGATGGCAGCCAATCCCCGCCCAACCGGCTGGCCGCCGAATGAAGGGCGGCCGGCGCTGGTTCCTGTGGGCGGCGCTGGCCTACGCGGTGATCATCGCCGCGGTGACCTTTGGACTTTTCAATCTCTACGACGGATCCCGCACCATCCTCGATGAAGCGCTCGGCCAAAGACTCCTGGGGGTGGCGGGCAGCCTGGCCGAGATGAGTGACGGCGAGCGGATCTTCTACGCCACGATCGGCGACTCCTCCGCGATCTACTACCTGGAAACCCTGGCCGAGCAGTGGGAACGGATCCGCCGCCAGGAAAACCTCGCCGAAATTACGCTGACCGGGATAGCTCCGGCCGACCCCCTGGACGAAAAGGTTCTTTTCAGCACCTCGGCTTCGCTGGAAGCCGGCGGCCGGAACGATTTCTGGGAACTCGACCGCGCGGCGGTGGCCCAGGCCGCCCTGGGCGAACCGTCCGCTACGCAACTCTACCAGCTGGGCGGTCCCGGCGGCACCCTGCAGAAGTCGGCCCACGTTCCGGTCTTCAATTATTTCGAAGATTCCCGGGACGTGGTGGCCATCGTGACGGTCAGCGGCAACCCGGACTTTTTCGCCGCCCTGGGCGCCCTGCGGGGTGGAGCTTTCCTGACCGCCGCGGCGGTTCTGCTCATCCTGGTTTTGATGGGAATCTTCCTGTTCCAGATCAACCGTTCCCTGGAACGATACCGGGCCTCGATAATGCGGCAGGAAAACCTGGCGGCCATGGGCCGGATGACCGCGGGCATCGCCCACGAAATCAGGAACCCGCTGGGAATCATCCGGGGTGCGGGCGAGCACCTCAAACGGGTGCTCGAGTCCGCCGGCCTCCAGGACGAGGTGGTTGATTTCATTCCCGAGGAAGTCGATCGCCTGGACCAGATCCTTACCGGCTACCTGGCCTTCGGCAGCGACAAGGAAGCGGTCGTCGAAACCTTCGATCTGGGCCGCAGCGTCCGGCGCAGCGTCGGCCTGCTGGCGGCGGATCTGGAAGTGGCGGACATCCGGGTCGATATGGCAAACGACCTGCCGCCCGCACCGGTCCGGGGTGATCCGCGGCGGTTCCAGCAGGTCCTGCTCAACCTGCTGATCAATGCAAAGGACGCCATGCCCGAGGGCGGCACGTTGGATATTTCCCTGATGTCCGTGGGCGCCTCGGTGGTCCTGGCCGTCAGTGACACGGGAACCGGACTGGGACAGGTGCCGAACGGCCGGTTGTTCGAACCCTTCTGGACCAGCAAGGAAAAGGGCAGCGGTTTGGGTCTGGCCATGTCGCGGCGAATCATTGAAGATATGGGCGGAACGATTGCCCTGGAAGACAGGCATTCTCCCCGGGGAGCCCGGGCCGAAGTGGTGCTCCCCCGGGAATCCGACCAATAATCAGCCGGATGAAGGTGACAACGTGGCGAAGATACTTGTCGTCGATGATGAAAAGAAAATGGTGACCCTGCTGAGGTCGGCCCTGGAAACCCGCGGCCATGAAGTGACGGGTGTTTCCAGCGGGCAGGAGGCACTGGACCTTGTCGACAACCAGGTTTTCGATGTCGTCCTGACGGATCTGCGCATGGAACCGGTGGGGGGCATGGAAGTCCTCGCGGGCGTGAAAAGGGTCAGCCCACAGACGGCCGTGATCATTCTGACGGCCTATGGCGAGGTGAAGACCGCGGTCGAGGCCCTGCAGCAGGGCGCTTTCCAGTACCTGACCAAACCCTTCAATTTCCAGGAAGTGTCCCACGTGGTGGAGCAGGCGGCCGGCAGCCAGGATCTGACCCGGGAAAACCTGGCCCTCAAACAGGAGGCCGCCGGCAACCGACCGGTCACCGACCTGGTGGGCTCCGCGCCGGTCACGATGAAGCTGCGCGAGATGATCGATCACGTGGCGCCCTCGGACGCCACGGTTCTGGTTCGCGGCGAGAGCGGGACCGGCAAGGAGGTCGCCGCGCGGGCCATCCACGCGGCCAGCGGGCGGGCGGACAAACCCTTCGTCCCTGTCAATTGCGCGGCCATCGCCGAAACCCTGCTGGAAAGCGAATTGTTCGGCTACCGGAAGGGCGCCTTCACCGGGGCGGACGCCGACCGGGCGGGGTTGTTCGAAGCCGCGCGCGGGGGCACCGTTTTCCTGGACGAGATCGGGGAAGCCGGGTCCGCGGTGCAGGCCAAGCTTTTGCGGGTGCTCGAAGACAAGAAGATCAACCGAGTGGGCGATCCCATCGAGCGGCCGGTCGATGTCCGGGTGATCGCGGCGACCAATCGCCCGCTGGAAGAGGCGATCGCGGCCAAGCTGTTCCGGGAGGATCTCTATTACCGGCTCCTGGTTTTCCCGGTGGATGTGCCGCCCCTGCGCGACCGGGCCGACGACATCCCCCTGCTGGTGGAACACTTCCTGGACCGCATGGGGCGTCGGGAAAAAAAGCTCCCCGCCGGGGCCATGGCCAAACTGCGTTCCTACAACTGGCCCGGCAATGTCCGGGAGCTGCGCAACCTGATGGAACGGGCCCATATCCTGGCCGGGGAGCAGGGCATTGCCGAGGAGCATGTCCAACTGGATGTCGGAGGCGCCGCTGCGGGATCCCCCGAGGGCCAGGCGGGCGAGGACCTGAATCTGGACAACAACGCGCGGTTGCTGATTACGACCGCCCTGCAAAGGTCCGGCGGCAACAAAAGCCTGGCCGCCAAGATGCTGGGGATCACCCGCCGGACCTTGTATTCGCGCCTGAAACTTCTGGGTATGGAAGAAGATGGCCCTTCGGGAGACTGAATTTGGTGGCCCCGGGGGATCAGGCACGGCTGGAAATCGTACCCTCAGGTACGAAATTGGCCCCGGGATGGCCCGGGTTCACGGTTTTTGATACAGGTAAGTCGTTTGGTTGCAGTACGATAAGGGGCTTGCTGGCTTGTTCCGGCCCCTTGGCACGTCATCTGCTCCTTTTGGGGGCTGTTTGAAAGGTCATCCGGACCTTCGACCCCCTGAACCAGGAAGGTTCAACATGGACACCAGGACTCACCACCCCGTCGGCCGCATGCTGATCAAGAGCATCTTGTTCGGCCTTTTGGCGTTGGTGTTGGCCGGGTCGACCGCCGGCAGGGCCTCGGCCCAGGGAAGTGGTCTGGAGCAGATCGAAGCCTACATCGACCGGACCGAAGAGCTTCTGCTCTGGGCGAAGGATCTGGTGACCGAAACCCAGTCGGTGACCGCCCGCCGCGTGCTGACCCAGGCCGCGGACATGCATCAGCGAAGCCGCGGTCTGCTGGCCAACGGCAGGCCCCTGGACGCACTGGAAGTTTCCCGTCGGTCCCGGGCGGCCCTGTGGCATTCCGTCCGCCTGGCGCGCGAAGCCATGGGCCTGGAAGAGCGGATCCGCATCCGGGCCGAACGATTCCGTGATCAGCACAGCCAACTCATGGAACGGGCTCTGGAAGCCGAGAACCGGCAGGCGCTGGAATTTCTGCGCCGGTCGGAAAACAACGCCGTCAGGGCCCGGGAACAGTTTCACCAGGGTGATTTCAAGCTGTCCTGGAAAATGCTCGAAAAGGCGGGGGACCTGATGCGCCGCGCGGCCCGTCTGCTGGCCGACGGGACCAGTCCCGAGCGCCTGGAAATGGAAATCGAACGCACCAGGATGCTGATCGAACGGACCCGCGAGGGCCTGGGCGACGATCCGGACCCCCGGGCGCACAAGATGCTGGCCGAAGCCGAGGAAGCGTTGGTCAGGGCCCGTGAAGGTATGGAACAGGGTCAGCCGGGGCGTGCACTCCAGATGACCGGTCTGGCCCGCCAACTGGCTATCAGGGCCGGGTCCCTGGACGGCGACGGACCTGCTGACGAGGCTGTCCGCAGGCAGTTGGAGCGCTTCGACCACCGGTCGGGCCGGGTGGGGGACGCGGTCCGGGAATCCGGCTCGGAACCAGCCCGGGAAATGTATGAAAGAGCTTTGCAGCACCGCACGCGGGCGGCCGCTTCCCTCGCGGACGGTGACGGGGAACTGGCGCTGCGCCAGATCAGGGCGGCCCATGACCTGCTGGGCCAGGCGGAGGATCTGATCCGCTGACATGAAAACGTGAAAGCCACCAGGACTTTTCTGATGATTGCCGGCGGGCTGCTGTTGTTGCCCGCCGCGTGTTTGGCGCAATCCGGAAATGATTATCTCCAGGACCGGGACCGCGCCGTATGGTCCTGGGACCTCGCCTCCGGAGTCGACGCCTATCTCCATTCCTACGCCCTGGCCCTGGACGACACCAGTGAAGCCCTGGCCGAATTCATGATCCAGGCGGGCTTCCAGGGTCGTTCGGCGCGACAGTCGGACCATCGTTGGCGCCTGCGCGCGGAAGCGTCGACGGGTACGGAATTGTGGCGGCAGCGGTTCGAGGGTGATTACCGCTTCCTGGATGGAGATCGCCACACCAGGTTCCGCCTGCGGGGCAACTTCTGGGGTCGTCAATACAAGAAGACCACCGAATACGTTCTTTCCAGCGACAATCTGGAGGGGCGGCTCGAGGCCCGGGTCCATCCCGTGGTGGGGCGGACCGCCGCGCTTGATTTGCGGGCCTGGGGAGGGCTCATCGATTACCAAACGCCCTCCACCCTGGAGGTAGATTACCAGGACACCGGCGCGGGGGTGTTCCTGCGGTCCCAGGGCCTGGGCAACCACATGTGGGGCGGCGGCGTGCGCCGGTCCCGGCGGGCCTATCCGGATTCCAGCGCCATCGACCGCGACACCTGGAGTGCCGAGGCCGACTACGATTTCCATGACCTGGAAGGCCAGAGCGTCCGCTTTTTCCACAAGAGCGACCGCCGCCTGATCGCCGATGAAACGGTGCGCCCATCGGCCTGGACCCACTGGACCGACTTTTCCGGTCAGTTAAGCGCCGGAGCAGGACATGTCTACGTCGAGGCGCAGAGCGAAGTCTGGCACTACGACCAGGAATCGGAGGTCTACTTCAACTCCTGGCGCCTGGAGACCGCCATGGGTTACCGGGGCGGGGATATCCTGGCTGTGGTGTGGAAGGCGGGTCCCGTCCTGGAGAGAATGGATGCCGGCGATTCTCCCGAAACCTACACCCAGTTCGGGGCCCGGGCCGGGGTTGAATCCTACGGGTCGGCCGTCGGCGGTTCGATGACCCTCGAATACGGGCGCCGGGTCTACAGCCAGGGTGACGTCGTCATCGACGGGGGATCGATGGACCTGCTTGATTTCACCACCGCGGATATCTATTCCGACTTCAATTACTGGAAGATCTGGCTGCTGGGCTCGTGGCGGATCAGTCGGAATTTCTCCCTCGATTTCCTGGCCAATTACGAACCGGAAAACCACACCGAAAATTCCGATGATTCGGCGATCGGGTTTGCCAGCCTGCATCTGATCTGGCGGCCTTGAGGGG
>JBDLKA010000121.1:0-9990 GCA_039714075.1 Candidatus Krumholzibacteriota bacterium
AGGCTGTTTCTCACTTGAACATGGCCCCACTGCAGTGTCCTGAAGTAAGCGACGTTCCGGGACCGATCCCCACGGATTTCTCCCTTTCCGACCCCTGGCCGAATCCCTTCAACCCCCGGGTCAGCGTCCGGTTCGACCTTCCCGAGGGTCGGCCCGGACGGCTTGTCGTCCATGACCTGCGCGGCAATATGGTCACCGAACTGTGGCGTGGTGTCGGCACCGGCCAGGAAACCAGCGTGTCCTGGAACGGCCGGGACTACGCCGGGCGGGCCTGTCCCAGCGGGACCTATGGGTTCGTCCTGTCCGACAATGCGGGGCGGCAATCCAGCAGGGTGACGGGGACGCTTATCCGTTGATGGAGGGCCCTAAAAGGTCCCTTCGACCATTTTCATTTTCCTGTCCAGCAATTTGCTGAACGCGGAGCGCCCGATTCCGATGGCCTCGCCCCGGGCGTAGGCTTCGGACACGTCCCATCCCCGGTGCCGAACCAGGTAGGCGGCCCACAGGTGGCTGGCCCGGCTCGCGCTGCGGCAATGCAGAAGAACCGGCCCGGGATGCCGTTCCAGAGCAGCGGCAAAAGTATCCACTGCTGCCGGGGTGTACGGGTGGTCCTTGCCGCCCAGGGGAATCCACACGTAATCCAGCCCAAGGCTGTCCACCAGCGCCGCTTCATCGAAGGTGATCTTGTTGGTGTCCCCCATCTCCTTCGGCGTGCGCAGGTTGATCACCGCGGCCACCTTGTGTTCGGGCAGGGCGCGCACGGTTTCCTCGTCGGGCTGCCCGCCGATGTAGACGCGGCCGTCCCGGTAGATGCGGGTTCCGAATTTTCCCAGATCCGCAACCGTGTCCGGCAGTGCCGAACCGTCAAATCCCGGATCCGCAAAAACCTGCCGACCTGATGCAGGGCCCGCCGGCGGCTGGTTGCCCGCGCAGCCGGCGGCCAAAACGATGATCAGGGTCGTGGCAAACGCCGAGAGAATGACCCGCGAATTTCCAGATGAATATACCAATGGTTTGCTCCAGTTTGGGGGTGACGCTTTCCCGGGAAAAGGCTTTGGCATCGCCCTGGATAATACATCCCGGAAAATTTCCCGTCCAAGGGTGGTGATCGGCTCGGCGCAGAATTATCCTGTTGGCCATGAATACCAGAATCAAAACCGCGAGGTCACGATTTCTGGCGGGTATTATGCTGTCCCTTCTGTTCGCTCTTGCCGGCTGCGGCGGCGACAAGAAGGCGGAGCAGCCCAAACCCGTCCCGAACGCGGCTGACGCACCCCCGAACACCACGCACGACGAACCCCATCGGTCGGTGCCCGGCGGCACGACCATCGCCGGGGTGACGTTCAGCCCTCCGGACCACTGGCGGGACCTCGGACCCAGCGGCATGCGCCAGGCCCAGTACCGGTCGGCGCCCGTGGAAGGCGATGCTGCGGACGGGGAGGTCAATGTCTTCTACTTCGGAGCCCAGTCCGGCGGCGGTGTGGAAGCCAACCTTCAGCGCTGGATCGGCCAGATCACCCTGCCCGACGGCGGCGATCCCACGGCCAGCGCCGAGCGAAGTTCCTTCACCGCCGACGGGATGTCCGGTCATATCGTTTCCCTGGACGGAAGCTATAAATCCGGCGGGGGACGGCCGATGGGCGGCGGGGGAGAAATCCTGCCCGGTTATCGCCTGGTCGGCGTGGTCATCGAGGGTCCCCAAGGCAGCCTGTTCTTCAAATTGACCGGCCCGGCGGCCACCGCCCGGGCCATGGAAGGCGACCTGCTGACCATGGTCAAAAACGCCCGCAAATAGGACCTGCAGGGTTCCAACTCCTTTGTCCTCCGGATCTTGTCCTGAACTCCAATCAGGACGGGATCCGGAGTTGATATCCCGTCTATTGTCATCAAACATCAACCATGATAAACTTAAAGCAAAACCGGCCGCTGCCGGGGTTCGCCCTTTATCACCCGGAATATCCCTCGAGGAGTTTTAATGAATCGCCCACTCCTGCTGACCGTGGTAGCCGCGGCCATCGCCACCGGCTTGTTGATTTCCGTCCCCTCTGAAAACGACACGAATTCCGCGCCCTGGGCCGACCAGCAGCAGGCCAAGCTTGAAAACGCTTTGCTGCACGCGGAGCCGGGTTCCGACCGCGCCTTCAAGCTGCAGCTGAAGCTGGACCGCCTGGAAGCCTGGCGGCAGGACCGGCCCCAGCCGGGTTTTCCCGATGAATTCGCCCAGGTGCTCCACGACATGCGGGTACCCAGCGACCGCACGGTTCCCGGGTACGAGCCGGGTTATCGGTTCCGGGAACTGGCCAAGGCGCCGCGATCGACGCGCAACCTGGACAAGTCCCTGGTCTGGAACCAGCGTGGTCCCGGCAACGTGGCCGGTCGTGCGCGCGGCATCATCGTCGATCCGATCGATCCATTCGGCGACACCTGGTACATCGCCAGCGTCGGGGGCGGCGTCTGGAAAACCACTGACGCGGGAACCACCTGGAACGAGCTGACCGACGACATGCCCACCCTGGCCATCCAGTCCATCGCCATGGCGGCCTCCGACAACAACGTGATCTACGCCGGCACCGGTGAAAGCTACTACAACATCGACACCATGAACGGCAACGGCATTCTCAAGTCCACCGACCGGGGCGTGACCTGGACCCCCATTGCCAGCACCATCAACGACCCGCGGTTCAACAACGTGTCGCGCATCATCATCTCGCCCACCGATCCCGATTTCGTGGTCGTCTCGGCCACGGTGGGCCGCTACAAGACCTCCGTAACCGCCGAATCGAATATTTTCTACTCCCTGGACGGCGGCCTCAACTGGACCGTGGCGCATACCGAGGCCGGACCGCGCATCACCCAGCTTTTGGCCGACCCCACCGATTTCAGCATCCAGTACGCCGCCGTGGATGGCGGAGGAATCCTGAAATCCACCGACTCCGGGGCGAACTGGACGGCCATCAATTCCGGGATCACCGATTTTTTCGGTCGATTCGAAATGGCCATCTCACCCGTCAATACGGACTACCTGTATGTTTCGGCCGAAGGCGCCTCGGGGGCGGAACTGTGGGTCAGCTGGGACGCCGGCGCCAACTGGGATCAAACTTTTGAAAGCGGTGGAGCGGTCAACTGGCTGGGCGGCCAGGGCTGGTACGACAACACCATCATCTGCCATCCCACCGACCCGACCACCGTCTACGTGGGCGGACCCGAACTCTTCAGCATCGTGCTGAACTCCGTGGGCTCGACCACCCGCACCACGACCGCCCTGGCCAGCTACTGGTTCCCCCACCCGGACCATCACTTCCTGCAGATCGTCGAACCTTCGGGCGGCGGCTGGTACCTGCTGGGCACCAACGACGGCGGCGTCACCCGCACCAACAGCGGAGTGACCGGCTTCACCATGCCCACCGACGGCATGGTCACCACCCAGTTCTACGGCGTGGACAAGCGGCCCGGTGCCAGCGCCTACATCGGCGGCACCCAGGACAACGGCACCTGGCAGTCGCCCGACAACCCCAACGCCACCAGTGCCTGGACCCACCGGATCGGCGGGGACGGCTACGAGACCTCCTGGCATTTCGACGACCCCCAGAAGATCATGGGCGGGTACCAGTACAACGGTCTGCAGCGCACGACCGACGGCGGGACGACCTGGACCTCCGCCACCAACGGCCTGGGTGACACGGGCAGCGCCGATGCTCCCTTCATCACCAAGATCGGCAAGAGCTGGATGCGACCGGACCACGTGTTCGCCGTGGGCGTTTCCGGCGTGTGGCGATCGACCGACTTCGGCGCCAACTGGAGCTTGACCGCCATCGATCCGGCCGACTGGGGCCCACGCAGCTCGTTCATGGACGTCCGGGTGTCGAAGGCCGATCCGGACATCGTCTGGGCCGGTATGCGGATGAACGACGACGGCAAGATCAACGTTTCGACCGACGACGGCGTCTCGTTCAGCCCCACCACGGTCTATACCGACGCCACCATGGGGCTGATTTCCGGTATGGCCACCCACCCCACCGAACCCAACACGGCCTACGTGCTGTTCTCGTTCGCCGAACGGCCCAAGATCCTCAAGACCACCGACCTGGGCGCCACCTGGAACGACATCAGCGGCTTCGGCACCGGCAGCGTCAGCACCAACGGGTTCCCCGACGTGGCGGTGTACGACCTGGTGGTCTGGCCCAACGACCCCAACCACATCTGGGTGGGCTCGGAAATCGGCCTGATCGAATCGCTGGACGGCGGCGCCACCTGGGCGCTGGCCAACAACGGGTTCCCCTCGGTGGGCATCTGGTTCATGAACGCGATCGAGGACGAGATCGTCGTCGGCACCCACGGCCGCGGCATCTGGTCGACGACCATTCCCGAACTGGACGACAACCTGACCTTCAACCCGCTGTTCGAATCCATGGTGCAGTCCCCCAGCGGCACCCTGGACATGGTTTTCAACCTGCGTTCGGTCTACGATTCGACCCAGGTCTGGATCGATGGCGCCATTGAGACCACCTACGGCGTCAACACCGCCAAACAGATCGAAACCCTGAACCTGCCCGTGCTGGCCAACGGAACCGTGACCGCCTTCGCGCGCGGCTTCAAGGGCGGCGTGCCCCACGACTCGATCACGCGCCAGCAGGACGTGATCGCCCTGGCGGCTCCGGCCTTCGAATACACCAACACCTTCGACAACGACATCGACGCCGATGACTTCGAGAAAACCAATTTCCAGTGGGCGGTCCCGGGCGGATTCAGCGACGGCGGCCTTCACACCGATCACTACTACGCCAACAGCTCGGCGCCCGTGGCGATGCTGCTGCAACCCATCAAGATCTGGACCAACAGCCAGTTGAGTTTCGACGAAGTGGCGATCATCGAGCCTGGGGAATCCGGCTCTGTATTCGGGGACAGTGATTTCTGGGATTACGTGATCGTCGAGGCCAGCAGCGACGGCTTCAACTGGGTCCCCCTGGCCGACGGGTGGGACGCCCGGGACGATTCGGCGTGGTTGAGCGCCTACAACAGCTCGAGCAACGGCAATTCCACCATGTTCCGGAACCGGACCTTCGACCTGACCCAGACCTACGCCAACGGCGAGGTGATCCTGCTGCGGTTCCGCCTGTTCGCCGACAGCGCGGTGACGGCCTGGGGCTGGGCGATCGACAACATCAACGTCACTTCCGACTTCGTGTCCGCCGTCGGCGACCTGCCCGCGGTCCGGGCCCTGGAGCAGAACTACCCCAATCCCTTCAACCCAAAGACGACCATCGCGTTCACGCTGGACCGTTCCGGACAGGTCAAGCTGCAGGTGTACGACGTCCAGGGGCACCTGGTACGCACCCTGGTCGACGGGACCCGGACCGCCGGACAGTACCGGGTCGATTGGGACGGCCGGGACAACGCGGGCCGCGCCGCGGCGGCGGGGATCTACATGTACCGCATGGAGTCCGGAGGCCAGGTCCACCAGAGGAAAATGACCTTGATCAAGTAGCACCGGTATCCCGGATCCGGATTACTCGAAAAAAAAGCGCCCCGGCCATTGCGCCGGGGCGTTTCCGTCTTTATATTCCGCCATCCAAAACCCGCACGTTCATCCGGAGGAAATTACAATGGGTGTCGATCTGCCGGCCGATTATCGTCCCAAAAAGGGCGAAAAATTCATGAATGACAACCAGCGCGAGTACTTCCGGCGGAAGCTCCTGGCGTGGCGCAGTGAATTGCTGGAGGATTTCCAGGAAACCCGCAAGCACCTGGAAGGAAGCGACCGCGCCGGTTCCGATTTCGCGGACATGGCCTCGGCGGAAACCGACAACGTCCTGGAACTGCGCACGCGGGACCGCGAACGTAAACTTGTCGCCAAGATCGACGAAGCCCTCGAAAGAATCGAAAACGGAACCTACGGGTTCTGCACCGAAACCGGAAATCCCATCGGCCTGAAACGGCTGGAGGCCCGCCCCATCGCCGCGCTTTCCATCGAGGCCCAGGAACGCCACGAGCAGGAAGAATTCCGTCGCTCCCGGGGTTGATCCGCAGCTCCCCGGAACGCCGGCGATCCTTGAATCCCGACCAGGGCCTCTTCATGGGCTAGCGGATGAGAGCCATGCGCCTGACCAGGTTCGTCTCCCCCACCTGAAGGCGATAAAGATAGACGCCCGCCGGCGACAGCCGTCCCCCATCGTCCTTTCCGTTCCAGATGATGTCGTGGGTGCCCCGCTGCAGCGCCCCGCTGTACAGGGTCCGGATCAGGCGGCCTGCCGCGTCGTACACGGTGAGCCTCACCTGCGAGGCGTCCTCGTCCAGGGTCACGGGTATCGAGGTCATAGGGTTGAAGGGATTGGGAGTGCTGGCGCCCAGGCGGCAGACGGGCACCTCCTCGGGAACCGCGGAAACCGGGTCGGCGCTGCCGAACTGTACGTGATCGACCTCGATGCCTCCCGACAAGTTGTTCAGTTTGATCGCCAGGATTCCACCCGGGTCCTTCACCCCGAAGAAACGGTCCTCGGCGGTCGCGCCGCTATATTCATTGTCGGCGATGTCCACCGGGCCCAGCGTTCCCAGGGAAACCATGCCCGGCCCGAACGCCTCGAAGGTGACCAACCCCGCGCCGTCGGTCCAGACCATGCCCGCGGCGGTGGGTAGGGGCTCGCTGAAGGTGAAGGTCACGCCGTAGAAGCCGATGGCGTAGAACCAGGAACGGCCGTCCTGGCCCAGGCCGTCGATCACGCCGTCGTCCTCGTCCACCGAGTCGGTCGACGAACCGGGAAATATGGGGGACCCGTCCGGGCAGGTAATGCCCCAATCCAGCGTTCCGTCCTCGAAGTCCTCCAGGGCGTCGGGCAGCCCGCCGTCGTAGAAACCGGCCGGAATGTCGGCGGCCTCGAGATACGGATATGGTCCGACGAACAAGGGTGAGGCCCAAGCAGGAAATCCCGGCAAGGCGAAGCAGATGATGGCAAGAATGGCTACCGGTAAACGGTGAGTGGATGGCATGATCGTCCCCCTCATTGAATCCCCTGCAAGAATATCAGACTTGTATTGTCACCTATTGAACAAGAAATGTCAATTGGCCGCCTGAGGAATCCCTGTCAGGCGGGAGGGGAAGAGGGGATTCGCGGCACCCCACCCGCAGCTCGGGCCCCCGTTCGGGGTTCGGGGACCCGTATCGCGGTCGGAGCTGGATTATTCGTCGCCCACATCGGGCTCCGTCTGGCCGGTCGGCGCCACCGGATCCTGCTCCAGGTCCCCGCCTATCGCGGTCAGCTTCTTCTGCTCGTAGACATGCACATCCCGCTGGGGGAAGGGTATCGAGATGCCCTCCTCGTCGAACCGCATCTTTACCGCACGCGTCACGTCCCAGTAGACGTTCCAGTATTCGTCGGTCCGCACCCAGGGCCGCACCACGAAATCGACCGAGGAGTCGTTCAGGGTGTGGAGGCGCACGACCGGTTCGGGGTCGTCCAGGACCAGTTCGTGGCTTTTCAGGATTTCAGTTAGAACCTGTTCGGCGTGGGGAATGTCGTCGGTGTAGGAGATGCCGAAGGTCATGTCGACCCGCCGCACCCTCTGGTCGGTGACGTTCTTGATGACGTCGCCCCAGATCCGGCTGTTCGGAACGACCAGTTTCTGGTTGTCCAGGGTCAGCACGCTGGTCGACACCATGCTCATTTGCTCGACCTTGCCGTACACGCCGCTGATCTCCACCAGGTCGCCCACGTCGTAGGGTCGGTTGATGAGGATCATCATGCCCGCGGCCAGGTTCGACAGGCTGTCCTGCATGGCGAAACCCAGGATGAAACCGACGACGCCGAAACCGGCCAGAAGCGGGCCGAGGCTGAGCCCGAGCTGGGCGAGGCCGAAGACCAGGGCCAGAATGATGATGGCGTTTTTGGTGAAGGTGACGATCATCCGTTTCAACAGGTGGGACATATCGAGTTTGGACCGGGCCAGGCTCTTGTCCACCGCCTTGCTGACCAGCCGGGCCAGGAACCGGCCCGCCAGGATGATGACCAGGAACAACAGCACCTTGACCAGAAACGTCGGTCCGTTGTCGACCGCCCAGGACTTGAGATTGCCCCAGGCCTGGCGCGAGAGCTTGGCGGCCACCTTGGCGTCCAGCAGTCCCGACGCCAGGCTTCCGGTCAGTGTCACCAACTGTGCGCGATAACGATCGGCCGGCAGTTCCATGTCACCCATGATCCCGAGAACGGTTTCCTGGCTGGCGATGTTGATGTCGAGATTCCTGCCGGCGGCCAATTTCAGCGCCTCCAGATCGGCGTCTCCCGGGCTGTCCTTCAACAGCCCGTCCAGTTCGGTCAGGCGCTGCGAGGCGAGGCCCAGGCGGCCGGACAGTTCATCGGCTCTTTCATTCAGCAGAATCGCCAGGGTGTCCCGGGCCGCGACGGTTTCCAGCCCCAGGGATTCCATGGTGCCGATGTGGGTCCACCCGTATTTGAAGATGCGGTCCAGTCGTCCGGTCAGCAGGGCCAGGTCCTCTTCCAGCATGAGGCGATCCGCGGGCGGGGTGCCCGGACGCCCCGCCCTGATGCCGTCGACTTCCGCCCGCAATTCCCCGACCAGCTCCCAGATCCGAGGTGTCACCGCCAGGTAGACCGCCTCCGCCCGGGCCCGAAGTTCTCCGCGGGCCGGATCATCTCCGTCCGCGGCCAGGACCGTGGCCAGTTCACCCATTTCGTCCATGAACCGGTCCTGAGCACCGGCCAGCTGCAACCGGAGAACCAGGCTGTCTTCGGCGCTGGCGACGGCCAACATGTCCCCGTAGCGCCCTATTTCGATCATGACCGTGTCCAGGCGGCCGAGAGCTTCAGCACCCTGGGCAACGGCCTCGGCGGGGGTCACTGCAGCCGGCTCCTCTTCCTGGGCCAGAACGAATGAGGAGAAGGTCGCCAGCAGGGGCATGAGGAGGATCACGGACCACAGAGGCCACCGGCGGTTTTCGCGGGTCATCATCTGTATTTTATCCTTCCGGGTTTCTGATAATGCGGCTTTTGAACTCCGTATCACCCTACACGATGGTCGCGGAGTTGGCAAAAACTCGAAACATATTTAGGGTTTATTTCGTCTTGTTTCCAGCGTAACCAAGGAGCCCATCATGACCCTTTACAGAAATTCATTGCCCCAGATGTCCGGAGATCCCTTCCTGACCGACGGCGGCCTGGAAACCACGCTCTATTTCATTCACGGTATCGATCTGCCCGAGTTCGCCGCGTTCGTTGCGCTGGACCGGGAGGACGGGCCCGACCTGCTGCGGGACTACTACCTGTCCTATGCGGACATCGCCAAACGGCACGGAGCGGGCTTCATCCTGGAAAGCCCCACCTGGCGGGCGAGCCGGGCCTGGGGCGAGAGGATCGGAATCGATGCCGAGCGCACCCTGGACTACAACCGCCGGGGCATCGACCTGATGCTGGAACTGCGGGCGGAAATCGCCAAGGATCTGCCCCACGTGGTCATCAGCGGCTGCATGGGTTCGCGGGGCGACGGCTACGCGCCCGAAGAAATCCTGACGGCCGGGGAAGCCGAGACCTACCACCGGGAACAGATCGGCGTCCTGGCGGAAACCGCGGCCGACATGGTCACCACCTATACCATTCCCTACGCCGATGAGGCGATCGGCATCACCCGGGCAGCGGCGGGCTGCGGCATGCCGACGGCCATCGGGTTCACCGTGGAGACGGACGGAAAACTGCCTTCGGGAGAATCCTTGCGCGAAGCGATCGAAAGGGTGGATGCGGCCTGCGATCCCCGACCGGCCTATTACATGATCAACTGCGCGCACCCGTCGCACTTCCTGGGCATCTTCGACGGAGGCGCCTGGACCGAGCGCATCCAGGCCATCCGGGCCAACGCTTCGGCCAAAAGCCACGAGGAACTGGAAGCTTCGACGGAACTGGACGCGGGTGACCCGGGTGAGTTGGCCGGGCTTTACGGTGACCTGAAAACCAGGTTGCCGCGGTTCAACATCGTGGGGGGTTGCTG